>WJLZ01000071.1 GCA_014728215.1 Chitinivibrionales bacterium | reverse complement strand
GTGGGACTATGATTACTGGGAACTTGGCGAAGACAACTTCAAAAAATACTATGACGCTTGTGTTGAAGGACTTGCCGCAGCGGATTCTCATCTTGTTTTCGGTGGATTCGCCGGCATTGGAGCAGTACCGGCCGCCATATTCAATCATATCGATTCGCTGCTTGAGCCTGATAAAAAATATAAATATATTGATTTTGTATCTTTTTCACTTTATGGAGATGCTCGATTTGCTATTCAAACCGAACAGGACTATGCTCGAAGCTTATGGAATGCTCATGATCTCTATCAACAGCCGGTAATGAATACCGCTTACAGCCCTACACTGAGCCAGGGAAAACACTCCGCATTCCTCTATGCATCTTCCCACGTCGCTGCAACGCTGTGCAATTGCATTTATCAGCGGCTTCTCGGCTTTGACGAGTACGGAAGACCCGGACAATATTCCGGGCCTGATCGGTCACTTTTCATATCCGATAATGCTTATATGTATGAAAATGTCTGGGGCTATAACTCTCAATTAATTTGACCGGTAACCTTATGAAAATCTAAATTTATCTGAGTAGAAAATCTACCAGGTGAAAATATCGGTCAAATAACGTGAGACGAACCGGTCAAATTACTGAGATCGACCAATCTTATCGAATCGCGCTCTGAAATTGAAATTCTACCTATAGCTTTTTATATTTCGGAATCCAACAGCCTTTTCATCAATTCAGCATTCTTATACTGCCCTTCATCATCGGTAATTTGGCCCTCGACAGCAGCTATGGTTTTATCAACGGCAAGTTCCTTCACATTTTCACAAACAAGCTGATTGGTGTCCTGCGACAATTGCACGCGGCAGTTCCTGAACCAAACCGATTCGGCGTTTTTGCAGAGGATGCTTTTTTCCGCCTTGATTATCACATTGTTAAACGTCACATCGGCAACCGGCATCTCCGGCAATCCCCACAGATGCACCGGCTTGTATGCTTTGTCTATTATACAGTCGTGAACCATTATATTTTTAAAACAGGGTGTCGAATCTGAAACCGGCACACGCTTCTCTTTTTCAAAATCATAGTAAAACATATCGATAAAGAAGGGAAACAGGACGGTATTCATGACACAGTTACTCACTGTAATATTCTCGACACATCCGCCTCTCCCCCGCCGTGTCTTGAGCCTTATTCCCCGATAGGTGGCGTCAAATATGCAATTGGAGATCGTCACATTTCGCACTCCCCCGCTCATCTCACTCCCGATTCCCACGCCGCAATGGCCGTGACCGGTTATGCAGTTACTGATGACAATATTTTCGCAGGGACCGTAATCGCTGTCTTCGTATCCGGCTTTCAGGGTAATACAGTCATCACCGGTGGCAATAAAACAGTTGTTTATCCGCACATTCCTGCACGATTCGGGATTGATGCCGTCGGTGTTGATACTGTCGGGGGGATTGAAAACCGAAATGCTGTCGACTACCACATTCTCACAGCAGAGGAAATGGGTGGTCCACATGGCGGAATTCGTTATCCTGATCCCCTGCACCGTCACATTGTTACACCGACTGAACATCAACGCCCTTGGCCGCAGTGGCTGAATAGTGCCTTCACGGGCAGGGTCGCCGTGTTTAGTTTGCTCCTCTTTCCATTGCTTATGTGCTTCCCAGAATACTTTGCCCCGACCATCGATAGTACCCAAACCGGTAATCGCACAATTTTCGCACTTTTCAGCGCCGATCAAAGCGACAATGCCGGCATTTCCTTCGCTGTAATCGTCCCGACCGGCGCTCCCCTGGATAACTGCGCCGGCTTCAAGGTGAAGCGTAATATTTGAGCGCAGAGAGAGAGAACCGGTTGTATAGATTCCCGAGGGGACAATAACCCTTCCCCCTCCTTTTTGCGCGCAGGAATCGATTGCATTTTGGATTGCACTTGTATTTAAATATTCGGGATTCGATTGCGCGCCAAAATCAAGAATTGTAGTCATAATACTTTATCTGTTTACCGTTCGAATTCAATTCCCACCAGCGCTTCAACCATACCAAAAGGAATAACACCTTTTTCCGCCTTGCTCTCTTCAACACGCACAGGATCCACATATTGCCATTCATCAAAATTTTCAACCGACACGCTAATTCGGCCACCTTTACAATCAGTAGCTTTAGTGCACTGGGCATACCGGAGATGTGCGGCACAGATGATTGCCGCAAGGAAAAATGTACCGCATATATTCGCCATCCTTTTTCAGTTGGGAAGCGATGGAATCAAAATAGGTTTTCAGCCGATTCAAAACAAGATCAAGATACCGGTATATGAAAAATGTTACAGGCAGCCGATTATTCTGAGATGGAGATGATGGCCGGCTGCGGTACAAAAAGCAGTGTATATCGGAATCGAGCGCAGAGCCAATAAAATGGTCTCCTTCCGATCCGAACGGTGAAACTACCGGTGAAGCTAAATTTATGACATTTTTTATATGCAGTTCATTCTTCATATATATTAATATTACGATAAGAGATACTTTCGACCTTTTACAAGTAAAAGATTTATGAAAAACAAAAACTGTTTCCTGCACATTCTGATATTTTGCACGCTCCTTTCGGCAACAGAAAGCGATACCGCCAGTGATTTCGAGCCGGAATATATTACGGCCGACAGCCTTTTTGCCTTAACGAAGAACGATACCGAATTTGTGCTCATTGATGCCCGTTCGGCAAAGGAATATGAAAAAACGCATATTAAAGGAGCTCTCAACATTCCCCATACAGAGGTTAACTCATCAAAAAGAATGCCGCCTGATAAAGACACGCTTATCGTATTCTATTGCAATGGTCCCGGCTGAGGGAAAAGCACTCGTGCCGCAGTTGCGGCGCATGCGATCGGTTATACCAATATCCTTGTATGTAGAGAAGGTGTCTGGAAATGGGAAGAAAAAGGATTTCCTGTTGTGAAAAGCTGGCAGCTGAGTGAGGACGAAAGAGAGGCCCAATGAACTGTTTTCGCTGACGATATGCCGCTTCAGGTCGAACCGAGCGATTACTTCGGCAAGCTGCTTTTCAGGATCCAATGACCTGATGCAATAGCCGTGAGCAACGAACTTTACATGGAGTAACCGCCGGTCACGGGTCAGCACCACCCGTCGCTCTGCAACACTCAATTCTACGATCTCACGGTCGGTGTAGTCGCTCCGGTAGAGCGTATCGAATCCCAGAAGTCGCATAACTCGCGCCAGTTTCCCCAAGTGGACATCGGCGATAAACTTGGGGTTGCGGAGCGGCTTTTCCCGGTGCTTTACCAGGGGCTGATATCGACTCCCTCGAACATTGGTTAGACCGCCACCCGGCCCCTATCCCTGAGATGATACCCGAATCCCACCGACTCGCCGTCTACCACGATCAGGTCGACTTCGGTATGAGGTACCCCCTTGCTTCGATTGCATCTTTCACCGACGGCTTCCCCTTAAAGGCATAGGAAACGGTCCGCTTCCGTTTCTCTTCAGGAAGAAAATCATTCAGCTCTTCGTAGAATCTGAAAGATGCGGTAAATTGATGATCATTTTCGTTGCTCATATATATTTTGCCTGAAATAGCACCATCTTCTGTTTAAAAGAAAATATTTTATTTCTCAGTCCTTTTTAAGAAGGAATATTTATGGGAAAAGTCACTGCTGTCCAAATTAATTATTATTCTGTATAGAAATCCTCATTTTTTTTAAATTTTAGCCATTTTTTTCCTCACGTAGCAGAACGGAGTAACAACCACGAGCTGTACGATTTTCTTGATTTCCTCGCTGAGGTTACGCAATCAAGGATGCGAGCTGCTTGAAGTATGTTATCATGAAAAAAGGAAATCGCTATCACTGCATATTTTTGTGTGACTATCTCGTGATAATATAGTATCTTACAAATGGTAAGGGCTGCAATATCCCGGAAAGGAACATGTTGATATGCGGTATATAGGATCATTTCAAAATGGATATACAATCCAATCCTGGAGGCGAGTATGTTTTCTCAAAGAAAACTTCTGTTTATTTTTTTTCACCTATTCAGTAATCGCCCAATCGACAAATGTCATTTCAATCACCGGTCTACGAACTGGATAACCTCGGCGTAAGTGTCAAATGCTGCTCCACCTGCACAAAACGCGATACCCTTCTTTGCAACATATTTATTGAAAGCGACAGCACAGATGGCCTCTACGCTTCAGCTCATTCGGGCGACACCTCATGGTTCACTGTACCACCATGGTACGGCTATTCTGTTTATATTGAAACGTATGGAAACTCCGGTGATTCGATATCTTCAGAAACATTGTGGGTCGATTTTCCGGAGAGCGGGAAAACTGTCCTCGATGTTGTAGTGCCGATTATGTCAGATACACTCGAAATATCCTACACTACAAATCTGGAAGCTCACAGTAAAACAGTAGCTGTCTGGCTCGAAGACTTAGACAGCAATTATATAAAGACACTGTTTGTCGGTCAGTGGCTGACCAGTGGAGGTGCACTTAATTATTTCCGGATAAACGAACGCTGGCAAGACAAATACAATGATGATGCCGATGCAGTGGCGGGTGCAACACCTTGTGGGGTATAGCAATTCGCTGGGAATTAACTTTTTATCATGCGGTGACATAACTATCGGAAGCGGTCCTGATGAAGATTCGGCGGTGGTACTGATCGATCATCCCGGTCTTGAAGGCTCGCTTACCGATGTCAGGGCCTGGGTAAAATAATCAATATCTGAAAGGGCCGGATAAAACCGGAGATTTCAGTAGCCCTTCTTTTGGGGAGATAATTCAGAGGAAACAAGTGATTAAATTTCTGTTCGTCGACAAAACATAACGGTCGGCGGGACGACACGAAGACGCGACGATGCGACGATTTGAAGAATGAACAGGAATCCATCTCTGTTATCCAAGCTCTCTCTAATTGGTATTACCGGACCAGCGGTCATTTTAAGATCTCTTGCAGGTATCTGGAGAGTTCCAACGAAATGGTGCGTGAGTGAAGTGAGAAAGTATGTCATGCCTGATGTTAACATGTTCATTATAGGCGGTGGCCAATGTGGAAGGAGCTTTCAAATATTTTCATACATTCGCATCCCGCAGCAATCAGCTCCAACGGGCCGTCCTCATCAAGATCCGGGTCAATCACAATATTGTACATATTTGAAAATATATGCTCGGTCATAAAGAAAAGAAAGAATGCATATTCCTCTGAAGAGCATTACACAAATACAAATAACTTGCTGTCAATGTTACCGGTGAATATTTCAGTTTTGCCGTCGCGATCAAGATCTGCACAGGCAAACTTACCGAAATTATTGTTTTCGCTCGATATACCGTATTCCATGAAACGACAGCGGCACATAAAAACGGGATTGTAAAGAGACAGGGACATCACCCGGCGTTTCTCAGTCGTTGTTTACAGATAAAGTCCTTCAGACATAAACTGCTTTCTATGCCGGTTTACGGCATAGAAAGCAGTTATACCGCACCCTTTTGCCTGTAAACAACCGCTGTAGCCAAACCGGGCTTCAGGTTGACGTATTTCGTTCCATCTCCGTTTTTTTCAGACAAAGAGACGGTCGTGTCAGGTTCACTACCCATCCTGCAGGAGCATGTACAAACTACGCCGACGTTTTTTGCCGAAGATATGTTAAGCCGGCAAAGCGCAAATCGAACATGCGAGCCGGCGCAACACATGCAGGAAGCGCAAGTAACCGTCTCCATCCTCACGGTACCTCATAAGGATATCGCATTACATAAAGCGCCCGTACAACTCACTTCGATAACCCTGCAGTCCGCAGTACTCCTCTGCTGTATAGCAGCCGAAAACACCGAAATTCATCGAGCGGTGAAATGCGACCGAGCTGCTGTTTTGAACCGGAGCCTGCGTAATGAAAGCGTAAAAAAGCTCGGTGGGAAACATATTCAATAGGGAAACATACAAAAAGTGCGCGCGACCGCTTCGCTGTGCCGAGGGGTGAACGGCAACTTTGCTGATATATAGCCGGGAACAGGCAAAAAAACGGCTGCGGATATCAGAGCTGTACCAGTGCACCTTGTCCAGAACGCCCCTGTCTTCATCGGATGCAGTAATAACGAATGCTTCGATTCGGCCCGCGGTGCCGCAAACATACACGGCTTTATCGGGCTGACCTGTTAGTGCGGCGATTTGCTGCTCATCTACTGCATTGAGAACAAACCCGTTTTGCTTCCACGGAAGCGCGCAGGAGTTGTTGATAGAAACGATCGCTGTGATATCGGATTGGTTGGCTTTTCTGAAAAAATTGACATCAAAATAATGCGTATTCCGGCTAATCATGTTTGACCTGGCGATGAAATGAAATCTTTCCCAGAGGGATCTTGTCGTCTTCGTTGACATTGGTAGTCATCCATAAACCGTAAATATCGCCGTGGGATGGGATGCGAAGAAGCATGATGCCGGCCCAGCGAGCTTCGTTGGCGGGAGAACAGAATGTGTAGGTAATATATCCATCCGCGTTATGCATCGGCCCAGAGCCCTGGCAGCGGTATTGTTCCTTTTCTTGTGTTGAAGGGTTGACGACTTCGACATCAAATGAGATATCCAATTGTTTTTGATAGAACCTGATCCTGGCGTTCGTTACCGAATACCGCCAGCGACGCTGATCCGGCATGGGAGCGATAGTGCTGTCCGAATAGAGAAAATCATCGGACATTTCCACCAAACATGCGACCTCGTGGAACATGTTCCCGGAAATATCTCCGCCTACATTTTCCGCTTCTTTTCCAGCCTCTTCCCACAGATCCAGCGGTATCGGAGGAGCGCTCTCCATGATATCGGCATACCATGAAGATTTGTCGGAAATAAACTGCATGCATTGCCGCGGTGAACATCCAGCCATCACCGATTGAAATTCCGAGGTTATTTTACCGTATTTTCTTCTCGCCGATGCATGCGACTCGGCAAGTGGCAGATAATTCAGAAATCTTGTAATTGCCGGAAGTGCAATTGCCAGCAACGAAAATCCCAATGGGATATAGATGAGCCACTGATGAGTGAATTTACTCATGATCGCTCCGAAAGCGCTCGTGCCGACAACGACAGTCAATATCTGGTTACTGCCTCCCAAAATACGGTGGCGTTGCATGAACCGCAGCTCCGCTGCCCGGTGGCCGAACTGGCGGTGAAGCGCTCCTATGTACCATTCGCGAACATTTTTGTAATCCACAGGCTAAATCGCTCCCGGTTATGTATATAACAGTCTCTGCCGTTTCATTTACCCTCTAAGAGTCTCTTTCAAAATGAGATCGCGCGCTGCGGCCGGCTACAAACCTAAGCAGCTTGTGTTTGGCACCTGTCAATTTGCCGGCGTCGCGTATTTTGGCAGAAAAATTATGCAATTGGTTCCTCCGAGCACATGAATCGTAAGGCCGCTTTAATATAAATAGTTATAAGGATTCATTCCAAATCCACGGAATGTTTGCGTCGGCGATAAAAAAGCAAGCATCAGAGCTATGCCTTGACAGATTTTTATTCCGCGAAAGGTGAAGTGGACGGCAACATTGAACAGACACTCCTGCTTCCCGATACCGCCCCTTTGAAGTCGAGTGAGGCGTGCGGTTATTCTCTTCCCATGCGACGGAGCAACCGATAGTGCGAAACGATGCCGGAGGAGTATGAGCGGTGCACGGTGTGCGGGATACCATATTGCTCACAGACCGCGTCTATTATTGGTGCCAGGGCAGGGGTATGTAAGTGGCAGATTGAGGGAAAGAGGTGGTGTTCGCGATGAAAATTGAGTGCGCCGACAAGCCAGGTGAAAAGTCGGCTCGAACGGGCAAAGTCGGCGGTTACCCGTGCCTGGTGTTCGGTTCGAGAGGTGTCGATTCGCCCTTTCCCTTCTGCGGGAACGGGAAAGATCGAATCCTCCACCGTATGGGGCAGGATGAAAATCAAACTCAGGTAGATACCGGCGACCAGGGACGCGCTGAGATAGAAGAGCAGGACCTGCGGCCATGGGCGCATCAGGAGGGGTACAAAGAAAGCCAGTGTGAAAAACACCGCCTTGCCGCTGACAAACAGGAGAAGAGCCCACCCTTTGGGGCGGGGCACTTCATGAACACCGAGGCGGCCTTGTGCAATCACAAGAAAGTCATCGATAAATTGCCACTTGATCGCCAGCAGACTGTAGAGCGGCCAGAGGTAGAATTGCTGCCAGCGGTGAAACCACCGTTTTTTCTGATAGGGGGTAACCCTTCCCATGCCCCCGAAATCCAGATCGGAATCGTAATCGGTGATATTAACAAAGGTGTGATGAAAACGAGTGTGTTTCCATTTCCACACGTAAGAGTTGCCACCTATAAGGTTCAGTGACATCGCAGCAAGCCTGTTTGCCCAGCCGCGACGGGAATATGCCCCGTGACCGGCATCATGCTGAATGTTCATCCCGATTCCCGCAGCCGACAGACCGAGCAGCACCGCCAGTCCCAGGGCTGCGACAACATTTTCCGCCCAGAAAACCAGCAGACCATAAGAGAGCACAAAAGAACTCAAAATGATCGCCGTCTTGGCATGGAGGGCGCCGGTTCCCGTGCGGGACCGTCCCATTTTTGCAAAATAGGCGTCAACCTGCCTTCGCACTTCCACATCGAATTCGCCACCTTTTTCGAACTGCAGAAGCATCCACCATTTTCGAGTACTCGAATTCAATGTCGCCTTCGATTCTTCCGTCATATGGCCTCCTCCTTCCGTATTAAAGCAGACGCCGGCCATATTTGGATGTCACGCTTCTGCAAACAGTGTTTCCCGAATTGCGACCACCGGGCTATCACACCCTTCGGGCACACGGATGTAAAGCTACGTTGTTCATTCAAAACACAGTAAATGGCATGCCAATGAGAGCGGCAATGTTCTCGCTGCCGCTCGATTCGTTGCCTGTGCCGGCCCATTCTTTTTTTCCTGCGGAAATAAAACCCAAATGAAAAACCAGATAAAAATCCGCTTCCATGGTCAACGTTAAAGCCAACGCGGGATTATACAAATTCTCATATGTACATCTGGTACGTTGTCGGGGATGTGCAAAACGATGTATGTCACCAATCTCACTCACAAGACTCATGGAGCCCAGTGTGTCAATCCAGCGGAACGTGCATAATGCACCATTAACCTTTTTTAATGTTCGCCCTCACTTATGCTCAGTATGCCGCGTTAAGCTCTTCAATGCTTTCACACAGGCAGGTATATTGCGTCAGTAGCATTTCGATGTCGACTTGACATTAAACGACCCAGTGATTTTATTCTCTTCTTAAGCCAGGCAATATGCACATCTGTCCAATGTGTCTTGCGGCCCGTGTCTTCCGGAAATCTGATATCGTAGCGTTTACATGCCGACACAAAATATTTTCTTCGGTGGCATAGGATAACGCCCTCATGTTAAGCTAATTGTTCATAATAAACATAACGTATCCGGGTAACCAGCCCCAGAAACGGGAGGGTTGTCATTCATAGGATTTATCAGTCGTTATTGCAATATAACTTTCTGTTTCCATAATGAAATACCGTCATCGACCGCAAGAACATAGGAACCCGGAGAAACGGCATTTGCCGGAATGGTTATTACTGAGTTTTGCGTCGAGTGTATTGACAATACTTTGGAGCCATGCATAGTAGACATTGATAGGGTTATTTTTGGCCGGAATAATTGTCAAAATCAAGCTTAAGTGTACCATCGCCCATCGTCAGCACGGTGGTTTTTGTTATGACGCCACGTAGAGCGGGTATATCGACTTTTGGGCGTGCTTGCCTGAGGGATTGTCTCGATAGCGCTTTCGAGCGCCTTACGGGCTTTATCGTACTGCTCATCATTTAATCTGTTTTGTAAATCCGGCACCAGTGGTTGGCAACGATAGCCGAGCAATTCAATAACGTTAAGTGCATGAAGGCGGACTTCTTTTCTCTGATGCTGGATCAATGCTCTGAATGCATCGAGCGCTTGAGGCGGTTTATCCATGAGCGTAAGCGCACGCGCCGCCGCCACCCGAACATCACCGGAAGGATCATCGAGCAATACAAGAAGTTTCTGCTCCGCAGATTGCGCTACGGTTCCCTGGTGTCCAAGTCCCATGGTCGCCCAGTACCTGACAACAGGATCGCTGTCATCGAGGTTAGTTACCATTGCCGGTATGCTGTCTGGGCCCTGCTCTGATAACTGAACTGCCGCTATCCATCGGTCCATTGCATTATTCCCGCCACCATCGACAACCGAATATTCATTGCCATACTGCGTAGCCCATTTCCGAAGCTGTCCTTCAGGAATAAATGCGGTATCTTTTGTTTCTTTCATCCAATCGAGATGCGCCTGCCGCAGGTCCTGAAGAACCAGCTGATATTCCGGCAATTCCGCCAGGTTGTTGAGGATCGGCCCGACAGTCATAAAGCTCCTCACGGGGGCGCATCCGTGCCATAGAGGTAGCGGCAGCACCTGTCAACGCTCCTTCACAGGCAAGCCTGCGAAGCTCCTGCATTATCATGCCGTTCTTGGATTCATCGGCAAACGAGTTGTATACGCTTCAGTGCGAAAGCACCATAGCGCCCGAAACAAGATGGGATAAATTTTCATGGTCAAACCATAACGATTATCTCTGCGTGCAGGGGGACGACGGGCTCAATTATGTTTACATACTCAAACTCGACCGCGACACGATTATGTCGTAAACGAATAGAACCGTTCGGCTTAATATCGGAACGCCGCAGGGGCCAATGAGTACGGCAGCGTTTTTTTTCTGCCCTGATTACAAAGTTTTCCCTCCTGCTCAACTTGAAATGGACAGGTGAATGACGAATGAGCCGGGAGGATAAGCTTAACCACTCACATAGATAACCTCTTTGTCGTCCTGAAAAAAAGTATCGGTAGTTTAATATTCTGATAATAATATATAGAATGTGTGCGTGTTTTACCGCTCGTATCTCGCTATATTTGCGACTATACGACACCGGTATGATAGCCGGTTATGTACCATTACTATATATATCTGAAAGGACGTATTATGCACAAGGGTTGCATTGCTCGGACAGCACTCACCATTGCGACTGTGGTGTGTATGTTTTCGCTGACGACTATCGCGCAGGAATACATGGCCCATACCGGCCGCACCCATGCGATTGTTAACGAGTATCCGGTACCGCCGGCAACATTCGATTATCAACATGAAGGCAGTATGGTTGAAACGAAAAACGGCGACATTCTCAATGTCTGGCAGGCGTCGTTTAAAGAAGGCAACAATTATAGCTTTGCCATGGCGAGCCGGTTTGACGGCACGAAGTGGAGCGAGTATCCCTTTGTGCTCGATGACGGCGCCAATAATTACATGCCGAATTTCTTTCAATCGCAGCATACCGATAATCCCCTGATGGTGTTTCTGCACCTCAACGGCAACTGGCGGGATACCGAGACCTATATTCGAACATCAACCGACAACGGGCACACCTGGTCCGACCGGGTCCTGTGTCCGTCATCGGATGACCCGCTGTTTGCCAAACGCAACGGCATTCCCGGTGCTGCAATTCAAACCACGCCGTTTGAACTTCCCGACGGCACATTATGGACCTGTAACAGCGTGGAGATTCCCAACTCCAATCCCGTGCGATACAAACCATATTTTGTCAAAATACCACCCGATAATTACCTTGGCAATGTACCGGGAGCAGACCCCTGGAGCTATGTAACCGATTTTCCTGTCTGGGCCTGGCGCGGCACCGCGCCAACCGCGATCCTTCCGCTTTCGGATGATTATGAAGAACTGGCATTATATGCCGGTTTCGGGTCCAGGGAAGGCGATGTGGTCTACTCCGGCAACGGCGGTGCAACATGGAGTGATTCTTGGCAAAATGCCGGCTCATCCGGTGATGCGCACACGCACGCTCTGCCGCTTGATTGGTACAATTCCGGACCGTTGCGGGGCTGGTATGTGATGGTACGCTCAAATTCATATACCCAGAGACGGGCTGTCAATGTCAATGTTACACAAAACCCGAAAAACGGCTGGACAACCGTTTTGCAGGTTGGTATGAAGGCGCAGGTGCATGAGTCGTACACAGAGATTGCTCCGCAATCTCTGATGCAGGCTTCCGACCGCAAATTGCACCTGGGGATCAGCGGCCGCGGCGGTAAAGGCATCTGGCATGTGATGATCGACCCCGATCATCTGATCAATAACACCGCGCCGTCCGGACCCGGTGTGCTGAATATCTGCGGCAATTATCGCATTGTCGACGAGGGCGCCGATGTAACGGTCACGGTTGTACGGACCGGCGGAAAACAGGGGGCAGCGTCTGTTTCATATACAACCCGTGACGGCGCGGCAAAAGCCGGTTCCGACTATACCGCGAAGTCAGGCACTTTGAGCTGGGACGATGGGGACGATTCACCAAAAACAGTGGTTATTCCCACAATCAACGACAGCGATCCCGAAGGGCGAGAAAATTTTCATTTTTCGATCAGCAATGCACAGGGCGCTCAATTGGGCGGCATGAATGACATTTTTATCCGGATCGAGGATCCCAGCGGTATCCGCCAGCCCGAGAATTCCGACGGACCAAACGGCGGGCAGGTCTATTTGACCCATCAGGAATATTTCGCCTATGAAAATGCTATCGACGCCGCCATATGGCCGGCAATCGTTCGATTTTCAAATGAATTCCCTCCTCCCGATGTGACGATCAACTATCACACCGAAGACGGCACGGCCAAAGCGGGTGTCGACTATGAGGCGGTGTCGGGCACGAGCTCCTGGAATAACCAGGGCAACCGTCAGCTAAAAGTACCAATTATTGACAATGGGGCAGCCGACGGTAACCGGATGTTCAAGGTTATTATCGACGGCTTGACCGGTCCGGGAGCAACCGGCACCTATACCGAGGCTGTCTGCACGATTATCGATGATGAGAGCGGCGGGGAAGCGACGGTCTTGGGCGGTACAATGATGTCGCGACATCAGGCGAGGTAAAAGTTCCTCGAGGGAGAATTATTCATCATTCACGAATCACATATGCCCCTGGACAAATGCGCACACGATATTTTTCCATTCCTGTTGCCGGACATTCTCCTCTGGCATAATCCTTGCGGGCTAAACTTGGGTAATGTCGGTCTATTCGTGGTTTTCGAAGAATGTACAATGGAAAGGAGTATTCCAATTCCCGCAAGTGGGAAATATCTGTTGTCGCTTCTGCGAATATCCGTGCTCACTATAGGCCGATACCAAACTAACTGCTCAATTTTAGCACCAGAGGAGGCGCCATGCTTAAAATAGCTGCCCGATACGGATCAATCGCGCTTATGTTGTTAATCCATTCCGGTTCGGCATATGCCGAAGATTGTATTGGATTTGATCCCGGGAATATTGAGGTAACGCAAAACAACGGGCGATGGAAGATTGCCGAAGGTGCAACTTTATTGCTGGATTTCGATACCAATGAAGCGGAAGCGCAAAAAGCGTATGTGATTATCCAGGAATATGGATTTGACCAAATATGCTATGTCGGCCGTCCTGATGCATCGATGGTGTATTTCCGAAAAGATGCAGGCACACCGGTTCTCCGGACAAATCATCAGTCGGCACCAGGCTTCACGCTGATCACGAACAGAGTGGGACTGATCGTGAATTTACCTGAACCATCAGCGGCAACCTTGACTGTTACCAATCTTCGTGGAGAAAGAATTACGCGAATCGATGGAAATTTTGCGGGCCGGGTAACGATTCCCTCAGACAATTTCCATTCGGCTGGATTGTATGTGATAACAGTCGAAATCGGCGCTAAAACCTTCGTGAGAAAGACGGCATTGCCGTTCTGAGAATAGGATATCTATTTGCCGGGAAAACGGTCCGCTCCCGGTGCAAACTGAAAAAGGTGAGGTTGAGGATTTTGTAAATGCCTGTCCTGCTGTCTCAATTCTGAAACTCCTCTTCGGCAGCGATTTGCCCCACAGGGGCGCTGCTTCGTCCTCGAAAAGGACCAGGCACACAAGAGCGCCTGCTGCATGTTTGATGTTGAATATGTTCAACATATGGTGAGCTTTCTCACACCCCTTTTTTGCAGCATCAATTCTTGCAATCTGTCGAAAAATGTCATTTGCAGCTCATTTGGACTATCCATTCCGTTTGGCACGTTTTGTGCACTTCCTTCCGGTTGGTGGCAATAGCCGTTTTTGCCGAATGGTTCACCAAACGGGCAAGGAAACTCATAAGTGGTGTGACCGGGCATGATGACAAATTTCGTATGGAGGCGTCGGTGACTCAGGCGTGACCTGACATTGGAAAAAGGCGCCGGCCCGAATGGGCGTTATTGCAGATCTGCATGATGGATACCTAAATGAGGAGAGAATCATGAAACATCGGAATACGATAACAATTATTGTTGTCCTTATCGTTGTCTTTGCAGCCGCGGCTACACTATGCGGAATTTTCTCCAGTGGGGGTCCAGGTCGTTATGAATACGAATCTATCCGAGGACGGACAGTAGTTATTTACGGCGAAGGCATTTATAAGGACATGTCGGCCGATGTGGCGGTACAGGGAATTGCGCAGGATTATGTCACGCTTATTGTGGGCATCCCGCTGCTGCTTGTCGCATTCAATTTCGCGCGAAAGAATTCGCTCAGAGGACAGTTTCTTCTCTCGGGCGTACTGGGCTATTTCCTTGTGACTTATCTCTTTTATACCGCGATGGGGATGTACAATGCACTATTTCTGGTCTATGTTTTCTTGCTTGCCGCAACCTTCTTTGCATTTGTGCTGAGCCTGTTTTCCTTTGACATATCCATGGTACAGCAGATTTTCGAGAGCAGCAAAGCAGTCCGTGCTGCAGGTTTTTTTCTGATGCTCGATGCGGTTGCTGTCGGAGTTTTGTGGCTTGGTGTTGTGGTGCCGCCGTTGTTGGAGGGTACAATTGTCCCGGACCAGGCGCAGCATTATACAACCTTGATTGTACAGGGCTTCGACCTGGGGCTTCTCCTGCCGATCTCGTTCGTTGTGGGCATGCTTGCCATAAGAAGAAATCCCTACGGGTATCTGTTTACGACAATATATGTGGTATTCCTCTCGCTAATGATGGCGGCACTCGTTTCGAAGATTCTTTTCATGGCACGCGAGGGCCAGAATGTCCTTCCCGTGATATTTATCATGCCTTCAATATGCGCAATCTCGATATTATTTTCGTTCTTGCTTCTGCGGCAGGCAGAAGCTCCCGCCGTTCAAGAATCGATGCAACGATAAGGAGGCTGATGTATGACTGGAATTTCGCATTTACTATAGATACCCGTCGGCGCATTAGTTGGATTTTTCGCGTCGTTCATTTTCGGCGAGTTTGACTTTCATTGCTGCGGTTGCCGGGGATAGTGATGGCCGAGGGGGTACAGAGAGGGTTCAAGGCAATTCGGGAAATAAAGAAGGAAAATCATATACCTATATTTCATTCGCGGAAGAAGGATTTGCCATTGGCGCGACTCAAAATGAGAGTGGGACATTCATGCCTTTTTTTGGCACGATTGCGATCAGTCTCCTCATGACCGCACTGTTCAATGCATCAAAGGGAAGCATCTTTCTTGCGGCTCTGATGCACTTCCAGCTGATGAACCCCCTCTGGCCCGATGCGCAGCCATATGATACGTATGCATTAACCGCTATCGCTGCAGGGATCATATTGCTCAGGCGCAAAGAGATGTTCTCTGGAAAAAAAGCATTCACTACGGTGGTTATGAATCATCCGACACATAGCCCATAGGGCAAAGGAGGAGAAGATGGAGACCAAAATTTTCTATTTCACCGGCACGGGCAACTGTCTGGCGATCGCCCGCAAACTCAGCACCGCCCTGCCAAGCGCTTCAATCGCATCAATCGCACAAACCAGCGAATCACCTGTCCAGAGCGAAGTCATGGGAATTGTTTCACCAATTTACATGTATGACATGCCGCCTATCGTGATCGATTTTATCAGGAAAATTCAACAGACAGACTATCTATTCTTTATCTATGCCGGCGGGGGTGAGCCCGGTGGGGGACTGCGGAAAGTAAAGAAGCTGTGCAGAAAACAGGGACTTCCCCTCCAGGCACTGTTCAATATCGCCATGCCTTCCAACTACACGCCATTCGGCTATCCCGAAGAGAGTGAGCAGCAATCCCTGTTTATGGCTGCCGATGACAAGGTTGAGGTCATTGCTGAGATGGTTGCCGAAAGGAAACAGCATTTTGATACAAACCCGACCGGTCTCTTCCGCACTATGGTGCATCCGGGCATTCTTTACGCATTGGGTCATTCTCAGATACCGCGCATGGACCGGGGGTTTTCTTCCGATGCATCGTGCAACAGCTGCGGGATCTGCACACGTATTTGTCCGGTAAATAACATTGCTCTGCACGAGGGTAAACCACACTGGCAGGGCCACTGTGAGCAATGCTTTGCCTGCGTGAACTGGTGTCCGCAAACTGCCATCCAATACCGCAACGCAACCACCCAAACGAAACGATATCACCATCCCGATATTGCGCGAAATGACATTCTGAAGTCGTCCCGGTAGCTGTCGGCATATTCGCCGTAAACACGATGGAAAGAGCTACCAAAAACAAGCAGGTTGAGTTGCCGGCAAGAATTACCCTTGACACTTGTTTACTATTTGGCTATATAGCCAAATAAGCAATGCAATTGGGTGCGCGTTACCCGCTCTCAAGCATAATGGGTGCTTTAGTGCAAATAGATTAAAGATTACTTTGTGGCGACGTTTTGGGAGTATAATATCCCGAATCCTCTTTTTCCCGCATTCTGCGAGTTATATTTTTCTTATTGCAGGCAGCGATACGACGGATACTTCGACATTCCTGTAAGTAAAAAGAGAAACGCATGCCACAAAAAGGTAAACTGAAAAAACAACTAGGAGTCATACACGTTTTTGCTATTGCCTCGGGGGCGATGATCAGCTCGGGGCTTTTTGTTCTTCCGGGATTGGCCCATGCCCAGGCAGGTCCGGCGGTAATCTGTTCCTATCTTTTTGCAGGACTTTTGGCTGCGATCGGAACGATGAGTATCGCCGAACTCACCACAGCGATGCCCAAAGCCGGCGGAGATTATTTCTTTATTATGCGGAGTTTCGGCCCGGGAGTCGGTTCCATTACCGGGCTCTTGAGCTGGTTTTCTCTTTCCCTGAAAAGCGCCTTTGCCATTGCCGGGATGACGGCTTTTGTTTCCTATATTTCACCGGATTCCGGAATAATTGTGGGAGCAATTTTATGTGTGCTTTTTACAATGATTAATTTAGCCGGAGTTCATCAGGCGGCGCGGATACAGCTCGGCCTGATGGTGGCAATTTATATCCTGCTGATTCTCTATATTGTAATTGCCCTCCCGCGCATGCAACCTGAGCGGCTTCAGCCCTTTGTCCCCCATGGCTGGGGCAAGGTATTTATGACAACCGGATTTGTCTTTATTGCCTACGGAGGGCTGCTCAAAGTTGCGGGAATTGCCGAGGAAACCCGCGATCCGGGCCGGTCAATTACGCTCGGGATGCTTTTTTCTCTGATTACCGTTACTCTTTTTTATACCATCATTGTCTTAGTAACCAGCGCCATTTTACCCTCCGGGAAACTGAATGATTCATTAATGCCGATTTCTCATGGAGGCCGGGTTCTGATGGGAGAGAAGGGTTTTATCGCTATGAGCCTGACGGCTGTACTGGCATTTATTTCAACGGCAAATGCCGGGATTATGTCGGCTTCACGGTACCTGCTGGCTTTAAGTAGAGATAATCTCTTACCCCGAAACTTTTCCCGGATAAATAATAAATTTGGAACACCCCACATCGCAATCATAACGACCGGTGCAGTTATTCTCATTAGTTTATTTTTGCCCCTCAAAATACTGGTTGAAGCGGCTTCGACAGTATTGATACTCACCTTTGTTATGTCCTGCTTTTCGGTTATCATACTCCGGCAGAGCGGCATTCATAATTACCGGCCCCAATATCAGGCCCCCCTCTATCCCTGGCTCCAGATCACCGGTATAATTGGATTTGGATTTTTGCTTTTTGAGATGGGGTGGCATGCCTATCTTATAAGTGTTATCCTGATTTTAAGCGGGTTTCTGATTTACTGGTTTTACGGCCGGAAATTTGTCGAACAGGAATATGCACTACTCCACATACTCCAGAATCTGACCGACAGGACCCTGGTCACCGGCTCATTGGAAGAAGAGTTGAAAGAGATTATCCGAGAGCGGGACCACATAGAAATGGACAGGGTGGACTGTCTCATCGAAAGAGCGCACGTGCTTGACATAAAAGAGCATATGGCCAAGAATGAATTTTTCAGGAAGGCATCAAAGAGGCTCGCTCCGCACCTTGATATTACAGAAGACAAGCTGGCCGAACTATTATTACAGCGGGAAAAGGAAAACAGTACTGTATTAAATCCTTCGCTGGCCGTACCGCATATCGTTATACCGGGAGAAAAAAAATTTCAGCTCCTTTTGGCGCGGGCCCGGAAGGGAGTTGCGTTCACAAAGGAAGAACAACATATAACGTCAATTTTTACTATTATCGGGACCCCTGATGAAAGAAATTTTTATTTACGGGTCCTGGCGGCTATTGTTGAAGTATTCCAGGCAAAGGATTTTGATAAGCGATGGATGACCGCTGATACCGAACAGGGGTTACGGGATATACTGCTTCTGTCCGAACGGAACCGTAACAAAAAAGGAAAATGCAGCTGAATTAATAAGAAAAAAACAAATAAAACCACCAAAATATATCCACAAGCATACTGAAAATCTTCAAGAGCTTACGCAAAAATCATAAAAGCTTTGAATAAAAACCTCATAAGCTTTCAGAAAATCGATAATAGCTTATGGAAAATGCTCAAAAGCTTACAAAAAAGCATAAAAAGCTTTAAAAAACCAGTAAAAAACCGAAAAAAAGATAGAGTAGGAGATAAGGGTCGGCGCTTTGCCTGCGGTTTCATTCAGATTCCACCTTGCGATAGACACCCTTGCCGTCCGGCTAACACTTCCCCCCTGTCGGGTGTGAAGTGGATAAAGAGGCAATCACCTCCGCTCCACCACGTTGGTGCGCCCTGCCGGGCGCACCAAAAAAAACCGCGGCCCAAACGGGCCGCGGTTGCATCTCATTCTGAAATAAACAAATCCTTTTATTGTTCGTGCATATGATCCGGTGTCTGACCGATGTTGACATATGTTATCGATGCATCGTCGATATTGGTGTTGCCGGCACCATAGGAATATATGCCATGCATCAGTGTGTTACTGATTGTGCAGTTGGATACATGCACGGTGGCCTCATCGACATTGATTGCAACCGTTGCCGAGTCGAACGCACAATATTTCACCGATGAATTCGCGTTTGCATTGTCGGTGAATTTCAGGCCATAGAGGCTGTGCAGATAGCTGTTGGCGTCTCCATTGCCCCAGTATTTTCCGTCCACATAATTCGAGAAACGGATGCTGTCGGTGGCGGTGCCCTCGGCGATGAGCGTACCGTTGTTGACCGACAGCGACATCTCATCCAGAAATTTAAATTTTGCACCCGGCTCGATTGTTATCACGACCCCGTTCGTGTTGTTAATGACCGCATAATCTCTGAAAACATAGGGCACATCCAGCTTTTTCCATACGCCGGTTTCGCTAACCTCCTCGCCTTCCACAGCGACCGCATCAACCGCATTGCCGCTGAACCCGCTGGTTCCCGACATCCGATACAGATATGTCGCGTCGATATACAGCGGGAAAAACGTTGCGGTTTTGCCGTTTTCCACGAATGAATTATTCAGAAAGGAGGCTGAATCTTTCGGCCCGCAATTATCGAAATAAATGCCCGCGTATGCGCATTTGGTAAAATTGCAATGCGATATGCTTATCCCATCTGCTTTGGAATACACGCCTGCGGTTGCTGAATCGAAAACACAGTACTTAAGTGAAGAGTTGGTGTTGGCGTTATCGGTAAATCGAATGCCGTAGCGGGAATACCAGTACGAATTGTCGTCGCCGCTGCCCCAGTATTTACCGCCTTCAAAGTTGGTGAATACGATGCTGTCGGCGCTTTCACCCTCTGCAATGAATGTTCCGTAGTTGACCGCAAGGTATGTTTCTCCCAGAAAAGCAAATTTCGCTCCCGGGCGAATAGTGATGGTTACCCCGTTCGAATTGTTGATCGTTGCATAATCACGAAACACATAGGGGACATCAAGTTTTTTCCAGCTTCCCGTCTCCGTTATCTCCTCGCCTTCCACGGCGACCGCGTCATTGGCATTCGTGTTGAAAACGGCGGTGCCGGAAAGACGCGACAGAAAGGTAGCGTCGATATACATCGGAAAATACGAAGCGGTTTTGCCGACTCCGGTAAACGAATTGTTCAGAAACGAAGCCGAATCCTTCGGCCCGCATGATTCGAAAAAAATGCCGGCATATGCATTGTTGGAAAAAGTGGCATGCGAAATCGTTATACCGTCTTTTTCTACATAGAGGCCTACCGTTGCCGAGTCAAACGTGCAGTGTTTGATTGAGGTGTTGCTGTTGGCATTGTCGCTAATAACAACGCCATAGCGTGAATACCAGTAGGAGTCGTCTTCGCCCCGGCCCCAGTATTTTCCGGGCGCGTAATTCGTGAATACCACATTAGCGGTTTCGCTGCCTTCAATGGTCAGCGTGCCGTTGTCAATATCAATGGAAACATTTTCATCCACCAGCAATTTCGCGCCTTCCCGTATAATCAGCTCTCCGTCAACATCGATATCATCCAGCACTTCAATGACGGTGTTGGCGCCGAATGTAACCGTACATCCTGAGGGTATCGTCAGATTTTCGGCAATTTTGTATGATACCGATGTGCAGTCGTAAACCGACGGACATTCCGGAGATTCAATTGCTATCGTATTGTCTACCACCCACACCGTTCGCAGGGCACTGGCGGTTTTGCCGTCACTGTCGGCAACCGAATAGGTAATCGTATATTTGCCGGCCGTCGACGTGTCGACCGAACCGCTTGTTACAATTGCTGACGTCAAATCGCCGTCTTCCGCATCGCTGGCGGTTGCGCCGGAGTCAATATAACTATGGCCGATACCGATAGAGTCGACCTGTTTGCCTTTCAGCGTAATAACCGGGGCCTCATTTTCATCCGCCGGATCGAGCACCCCGCATGCGGAGAAAAACAGGCAAAGCCCCGCCGCGACCAGCATGAGCAAAGATGACATGGTCTTGCGTGCTGAAGTCATACAGACCTCCTTGGTATGTGTGTTGTGTTAAGTATAAATGGTCGAGTAACGTATCTGGCGCATCCCGCATTATGGAGTAATATATAACGATTTAGTATGCCCATACAATGCTTTTTGAAAAAAAAATGAAACCGTCAATGCATTAAAATGAGGCTTGACTCAACGCTGTTCCTATTAAGGGCGCTTTCGTGGTGCTGGTTAACGCAGTAATTTTGTTCGAATGTGGCGTTCACCCTAATCTATCATCAAGCGGCCAAGCGGTTGCGATCGTGCGATACATGTTGTTTTATAAACATACCCTATCCGGGTAACCAGCCCCGGAAACGAAAGGGTGGTTATCCATAATATCTATCGGTATATGCACACCCACATGAAATATTCGCCAAACATGGCACATTAACGTATTTTTATTAACGATTACATGTATTTACCATGAAAATAATTTTCACTATGAAAAGAAAAATGAAATTAACTCGTAAATTGTCTGTGACAGCTACATCTATTATTGGCATTATGAATATCCTGATGAGTATCGCTACAGCTCAACAACTGACGCATGAGTGCTTGTACATTGGAAACGATTATCCCAGTACTGATCATATTAACGTACCGCACAATGTAGCTGATTTATTCGTGGCATCAGATGGTACGGCTTTCACAAATGTTGGATGGGAAGAAAGTGGTTCTAACGTGAGCATTATTAACTCGGATGGCACTATGACATCTCGCTGTTGGGTAGGAAACCGTGGCGGTGGCAATGCCGTTACCGCGAACAGTGATTATATTTATTTTGCCGGCAACAATCATCGCACAGGGAACCAGGGTGTTGACAGGCGTGACAGGTCCGACCCCAACAATACAAACTTAAACGTGCATGTTGATTGTGGTGATCGTGTATATGGATTGGCTGTAAATTCCACCAGGGTATATGCTTCTGTAAAGTCCCTTAACACGATCAAAGTGTATGACCTGAGCTTACATGGCAAATCAGCCGAAAACATTTCCGTAACCAGCCCCGAAGATCTGTATTTTGACGGCGAAGGCACGTTATGGGTACTGCAACCTTCAACGAACAACGTGCTCCGGTACGATGTGTCAAGTAAAAGCAAAGTGGACGAAATCAGCCTGGCGTCAGGTATAGTCCCAACAGACATAGCCATATATGGCACTAAATTATATGTAACTGATGTTGGTGCCGATTATAATGTGAAAATTTATAAAGACATCACCACTTCCCCTGCCTATGACGGCACGTTCGGCAATACCGGTGGAATATATTCCGGAACCCGGGGGGAATATGCCGCTAAAAAACTCGATAACCCGCACGGCATAGGATTCGACAGTACCGGCAACATGTATATAGCGAATCGGCCCGGGCATGAAGGCAGTTCCCTGTTTCAAAAATATAATTCTTCAGGGAACCTGTTGTGGGATTTGAAATGTCTGATATGGATTGAGGCTGTATCCCCCGATCCCAGGAATGAAAATGTCTGGTATGGTTCGGAAGAAATTATGGAATTTGATTTTTCCACAGGAGACTGGTCATATATAGCAAGTACCATCGATGAATTTACATACCCCGACGATCCACGTGGCGGACACCCCGGGGCCACATGGTTACGTATGCTTTCCAATCAACTGTTTATGTTCGTGGGTGTAATGAATGGAACTGAAATAGACATATTCCGGTATGATGGGTATATCGCTGTACCCGCCGGATATGTTACAGAAAGTGAAATATGGTATGATAGCGATGGTGACGGCCATATCGATACCGGGGAAAAAACATCGCAAAGCACGGGTACCACTCGTGGATTTTATGTAGATAGCAACGGCGATATCTGGCAGGCAAGTCAGACAGATGGCATCTTCAAGTACCCTTTGCAGAGAATAGATGCCAATGGGGTACCGGAATATAACCTCACGAGTCGGGTTGAATATGGTATGCCTTCTCATTTCAATGAATTAAGGAGAATCAAGTTTTACCCGGAACAAAATAACCTCATGGTGTTAAGTGGATTCAACAGCACCTATCCCAAATTAACAGGATGGCACTTCAAGAGAGCAGGCAGAATTTTTAGCGGGTTTGAAAACTGGAGTGGAACATTTAGCACGCCGGACTGGGAAATTGTTCCTCCGTTGGATGATGCTCCCCGCGCAGGCGATGGAAATATACAGGGGATGGAAGTACTGGATGGATATGTTTTTCTGGCACCTTGCGGGAATGAAGGGAATATTTCCTACAGCCGAGGTCATCTCATGGTATATAAAACCGATGGAACCGACGTGGGCTATATGGAACCCACTGCCGAAATGGGTACCATTGGTTGGTTGGACATTACGGAACCCATCACCGTAAGCAAATTGTCTAATGGAGAGTACTTGATTGCTATTGAAGATGATTGGCGCAGCAAAAACCTTTTCTATAAATGGTGCCCGAACGATAACTGTAGTCCGGTTGTGTCCCAAACTCCGTACCAGGGCGCCAACAGGGCTAATCCATCACCGGCTTTTTCGTTTCATTTCCGCAATGGAAAACTCACGATACACTTTTCAGAACGGGTTAACGATGAAATCGAGATTATAATCCTGGATGCATGTGGAAAACAGGTCCGGAAATTAAATCGACCTGTTTCCGGTAAATCAGGAGCATGGGATTTGAGAGACAACCGTAATTCACCGGTTCCTTCAGGCATGTACTTCATACAAGCCGGTGATGGCGCATACAATGATCAGCCGGGTCATAAAAAATGTCTGATGATCTGGTAAATAACCTTCCGGTCTTGTTGAACCGTGATGTCGCGTGGGGGTAAACGAGAGTATCTGACGGTTTACGGCGCACTTCGGGATATTTCTCAGCAATCCCTGTCAGATCACCAACCCTTTTCGCATACCCATCTTTTGCATTATTGCTATACCCCGCAGCGGATGAGTATCTTTTATTGCGGGTTGGACGCACCGTACGTGCGTATTTCCTGCCTGATAATTGAACACCCGGGCCCAACTGACACGTTCCCCCTCACCTGACACGATCTCGTGTGATTACGGAACCCCCGGAACGGCCGCTTCTTTTCTGCCGAAAGGATTCTCCGTTTGAAAATGTCATATCCCTCCGTTGCGCCGCGTGCACCGGAAATATCGTTCGATAAAGCGCCTGCGCATGATACCTGCCGGCCGGAATTTCCAGCGTTCTCATTAAAGAAATTTTTCCGCCGCTTTTTATTTAAATCATTGCTGCAGGCACGCGCCCGTCGCCTTGCACCGAAAATCATTGACTCACTGCATGAATGCTCAAGCATGCTTGACCTTGGCTGCGGCGATATGATCCTTACCGAATTCTTGCAACACCACTCACCCCTGCAGGTGACTGCTGTCGACACGGTCGATACCAATCTGTCCTCGATGCCGGTGATTTTGTATGACGGCAATCGGATACCCTTTCCGGAAAACACGTTCGATGCAACCGTCGTTGCGTATATGCTGCATCATTGCAATAACATTGAAGCTATCCTGCACGAAATCAAGCGAGTTACCTGTAGAAAAATCATTGTTATGGAAGAAGTTTTTGAAAGTAAATTCGCCGAAAAAGTTTTGCACCTGCACGATAACGGAAACAAGTTCCTGTCAACCAAGATGAAAATCCCCCTGAATTTCATGAAAATTCAGCAGTGGCACGAAACGTTCAATGCCCTTGATTTGAAAGTAGAACAGTGCACGAGAATATATCAATATCCCTGGGTGAATATTACGCATCAGGTGTTATTTGAACTAAGGGTGTAGACTGATTGCGGGCGGGTTGCCGCCCTTACCGGTTGTTTCCCCTCCCCCACTGCACCGAAAGCTCAGTCGATTATATATTTTTCCGGGCTGCTTCTATAGTAATAATGCCACTATTACAAAGGACATGCTGTGGTATGGACAATACTTACTCTTCTGGCCTTTACCTTCGGAGGTTTCAGCGGCTCGAAATGCGCCGGATGGGTCGGGGGCATTGCCGCCAACAGGTGGAGGATCACGCTTTCGTTACCGATCATGGTTATCATATCGATGCTGACGGGTGCGCCGTTCTGGTTTCCCACTGCGTGGCTCTTTTTTCTCGGCGGTATACTCCATATCGGTATAGGTGATACGTTTCTGTATATCGGCTATAATCGAATCGGGCCGCGGCTGACTATGCTTATTGCGTTGTGCAGCAGTCCGATACTGTCCTGGTGCATAGAATGGATATTCCTGCACAGCAGCCCGGATGTAATGGAGCTGGTTGCGGCGGGCGTTGTCGTGTTCGGGGTGATAATCGCACTGGCCCCTGCAGAGAAAAAACAGTTCACTGCACGGCAATGGCATTCCGGTATTGTGGTTTCGCTTCTGGCCGGGACATTTATGTCGGTAAGTGCGGTACTCACGCGTTATGCCATGCACCATACCCATGAGCAGGGGATAGAAATTCCGCTTATCGTAACAGCGCTCTACAGGGTGGCGGGCGGTACGGCGCTGCTGCTCCTTGCCGGTGCAACGGTATTCAAAAAACCCTGGAGCATCCCGCGGCAGCACAGCGCCCGGTTCGGCGCGTGGCTTGCCGCAAGTGTTGTTATCGGACCGGTACTGGGAATGACAGCCTACCATGAAGCATTAAACCGGCAGCCCTCGGCGGTCGTGCAGGCCATACTGAGCATGATGCCTGTTGTGGTAGTTCCGCTTGCATGGATAGTCAACAAGGACCGCCCAAGCATACGGGCACTCGCCGGTGCCCTGATAAGCGTAAGCGCATGCATAGCCCTTGTGCTGATGTGATTCGCTTTAAGCCAAGCTCTTCAACGCCGATCATTATCGTGCTGCGTAGGTTAGCAGTTTCTGCTGCGATTCCGCATCTAATCCTAAATTGTCAACGGTGCGCTCGATCTCTTCGATACCGGCGTGTCTCCCGAGATAGCCGTTTACCTTTGCCGCGGCAGTTGAATTGATAAAGCCCAGGGAGTCGGGGTACATACGCTCGAACTGTTTCATAAATGAGGAATGCGAGCGAAGCGTGTGCTTTTGATGGTATGCTTCGGCAAGATAGAAATGGGTGAACGGCTTTATTTCAGTTTCAACCTTTCCCCGCACCGCGGCAATACTGTCTGCTGTCGTCTCTATGATCTCTTTTTGCAGGGCATCATGATAAAAAGCGATCGCTTTATATTGCTGCGAGGCCGTATAGGCCGCAGGGTTATGTTCTTCCCAGAATATCCGGATCAGCTCTCCGAAAGATATCACGGAAGAATCAAAATCGATCTGGATTGACTCGGTATGATCGCCGATCGAGCGGTATGTGGGATTCTCTTTCAACCCTCCGGCATAGCCGACTCGTGTCCGATAAACACCGTTGATACTCCCGAACCGGGAGTCGGGACCCCAGAATCACCCCAGGGCGAACGTCGCTGTTTGAAGATTTTCCGGGATTGCGACATCGATCGCCGGCAGTGAGGTATTCGAATGTTCCGATGTCAGATAAGAATTCATGGAATCTCCCGTATCATAGCATAAAACAAAGGAAAAGAGAAAAGGAAAGAAAATCAACGATTTCATTATATCCTCCTTACACACGGTTTTTCAGTAAATTTACGCTTTTTGGGGAGGTTTATTGCGCATTAATCCGCTTTTTCAACTTGTTGCCAATCATTTTCAGGGAAAGACTGCAACAGTTTGAATTATTCGTACTTTCGTTCTATTTTAATTCTACTGGGAGTATTCAGGCACGGCTATAAATGTGAAAGCGATAATGCATGGTCCGGTTTTCAGCTCTTTGCGCATTACTTATACTCTTGTTTCCCAGGATGGGATCAGCGTATGAACGAAGTTTTTTCACGATCCCCCATGTAACCACGCTTCGACCACTAAAAGATCTCGAATTCTCAATAGGCCATGTCTTTCAGGGCGACCTGCGTGATAAGCCGATCCGGAACATATTCGGTCTCAGGCAAGGAGCGCTGGTCAATCTGAAGCTCCGATGGGTTCCGTATAAAACCGCCGCTGTGATAACCGAAGTCCTCACACGGGAACGGGAATATCTTGTTGGTGCAACATACACGTTTCTTTTCTCTTCGCTAAGCACTTCGGTAACGCCATCCGCACACTACGCCACATTTGCCGATGATCCGTTCGAGATATCCGGCGATGAGCAGCGAAAGCACCTGATGATCGTTTCTCTGACGGCACAGCAGTCGCTTCTTGCACACCATCTCGACCTTGGTATTCATGCAACCTGGAACAGCAATCGGAACATGCTCGGTGGAGGCTGTGCGCTTTTTTATCAGCCAATCAGATTTCTTCGATTGACAGCCGAGATATACCCCGGGTTTCATCATGATCTCATCGACAACGCCACACTCCTGGGAGGGGCGTATCTGATCACTCACGGTCATCAATTCCACTTTTTTATCAGCAACAACACGGATCTCTCGCTCCGGAAACTGCCCTTTCTGAGTGGGGGTGATGACGGGCTTTATATCGGATTCATCATAAAGCGAAAGTTACATCTTGACCGCATTGCCAAACGAAACAAGGAGGATTACCATGCACGATAAACAGCTCCCCCGGAGAACATTTCTCCGCAACTCCGGCGCAGCACTTTTAGTAACCGGTTCGGTGGGCTTTTTTGCCGGATGCACCAATGGCGATGACGATTCAAATCCGGCCGGTGGCTCATCGGCAGGCATCGATATCAGCGAACAGCAGTATCAGGCATTGCAGACTGTTGGAAATGGAGTCGTCACCACGTATAATGACCGGGAAATTGCGCTGTACAGAAAATCGGAAAGCGAAATTGTTGCGCTCAGCGCCGTGTGCACACACCAGGGATGTATCGTTGAATCGCCCGCCAATGGAACGATTGATTGCCTGTGCCACGGCTCGCAATTCAACGCAGAAACCGGTGCGGTCATACAAGGACCGGCAAGTACTTCGTTGCAGCAGTACACTGCGACTTTGACCGGAAATCAATTAGTTATCGATTTGAACTGAGCTTGAAATCGACAAGAGATAGCCGGCGAAGCCACCGGCAGCGGTAAGAGAGATGACCGATACCAATCAGTTGTGAATGACGGTAAAAGGGTGCAGAGAATATGCCTTCGAAGAGAGTGTGATACAGTAACATCCCGAAGGAAGCGACAAGTTGTTCATGTCAATTGGTGGTTGTGAATTGTGAATTTTCGATTCATAGACAACTTTGCCGGATAAGGTCACGATTTTCAGGGATTCACCTGCCGGGATACCGGCAAAGCTGATGTGCTTTTTGTCGACACGGATTCCCGGCTGTTCGGTAACATGTCGAATCGATCGAGCCGCAACCGGCAGGCTTTCCTGTCTGGGCACATAATATTGCTGTTCTTGTCCGGTGCGGAAAGTAGCGGCGGGGATGCTGTCGTTGTTAAAAAGGTTGCAGTAGGCGATATTTCGAGAATAAGCATAACGCGCTTCGATTGGGTCGGCTACATCACTGTGCGAGACCACAACCTGTGTGTCATTTTCAATCTGTGCATCGGCCCATTGCCAGATACTGTCCTGCCCACGAATTATGAACCCCTGCAGCGTTGGTATCTGTGCTGCGGCCAGTCCGCTTTTGGCATGCTTGAAATAGATTCGGATCGATGAGCCCTCAATGGAGTAGCCGTCGTACCGTGGCCCGGTATAATCGGTGTAAAGATCGGTTTTCCCATACACAGCGCCCAGCGCGCCCCGGGCAGCACGCATGGCATTGCCCTTTTTGTTCCTGGGGTGAGAGCCTTCGCTCAAATCGGCAGAACTTGCCATGAGGGTCCGGGGAAATTTCTCGATCATGGTGTAGTCGTGCGTCTGGTCGCCCGAATAAAACCAGTAACCCGATATGACCGAATCAATAGAGCTGTCGATGCTGGTTGGCAAGGTTTGACTGACAACTTTACCGAATGAATGTGGCCATTCATTGCCGGTCGGGACATGAAATGACGGGCCGCCGCCGTTGGGTTTCTGGTTGTATACAAACCAGAGATCGTCCTGCTCAAAATGCATTTGCCATCCGTAAACAATCGCGCCCATGATCGGAAACATCTGTTTTGTCGAATATCCCGGACCACCTTCGCCCTGCTGAAGAACCATATTGTTGTCGATTACCGCCGGAAGACCTATGGCTGCATAGAGCGTCTGAATAACAGCGAAAACCGGAATAAGCACAAAAAAAGAGGCAAATTTTTGCATTGATCGATCCTTTCGGGCGGGAAATAAACCTTCTCCTCATTATAATGTAACGAAGATTTACCTGATAATCGAAGAAAATGTTTTTAACGAAATCAATGGTTGTTGCAATAAATTGCCGTAACATCGTGCAAAAATAGTGGATTTTGGCGAGTACATTCGGCATCACTATTCTAAAACGAAAACAGTAGTTGCAGAATGGGTGCCGGTTCATTCTCAGAGAAGCCATCACCAAGCGTTCCGCTGTTTTTTACCGTAACGCCGAGACGCCGAATCCCGGAGTGGCGTCATGGTTCTATTTCCGCTCCGGAGACCACATCGAAGGTTCCTGTAAATGGTATCTTAGTGGACACGTACAACTGCCGGTTTATGCGGTCAAAGACGGCAAAATCACGGGGGCGGATGTTTACGAAGAAGTCATCTCGGTAAACAATGTAGTCCATGTAAAGACCTCATGTGTCTTAGAGGTTCCCAAGACTGTCTCCAACGGTAATAGTGAAAACATACATGTAAATTACTGGGATATACTTCTGGAAAAGAGTATCTACGATGACAGCAGAGTGGCAAAAGGTGATTTTGTTTTCGGTGAAGGACATCCTGTGCAGGCCGGCGATCAGATCGGCTACATGATTCCCCAGGTTGTATTTGGCGATACCACCTACGGTTTGGAGATCATTGTCAGAGACGATGATTCCTATCATCCGGCCCTCAGCCCGGTTCATCAGTACTATTGGGCGATAAACCCGACACTCCTTTTGCAGGACTCCTTGCTGCAAACCTTCACGACCCAATACGGTCGCCTCTATGATCTTGCGGCACAAAAACAAGAAATCTCCTTTCATGTTCAAGGATGGGATCGGGGAACCGGGCACGTATAATCACGCCAATTCGGTCTGGGGGCTCTGGTATAATAAGGTGAGAACCCTCAATGACATCCACATTGGGTATACTTTCAACCTTTCCATGCTCTACCTGCTGAAATCATCGGATACCAACCCGGAGACATATACCGTACCAAGCGGTGTCGATGGCTTATATGTCGAGGACTACAATGAAGCCATGGGGTCACGACCGGATCTGTATGTCTGGCCGGCCGAAGTCTGGAGCAGGCACATTTCGTTCGCGTATATCGACCAAGTCAGCGGAAACGATACCGCCGGGGTAATCAAGTTCACGGTTCCTCCATTGCAGACAACCAAATTCGCGAAGTTCAAAGTGGAAATAGCGAGCCCTGACAGTCTGTCTGTTGACACCCACAAGATCAAATACTTCGATACCCAGGCGGCAGCCGAAGCCGGGTCGGTGTCGGGGAGCATTACCGAAAACTCGCACTACTATGAGTTTCTCCGAAAGCTTCCCGAGCGTCAGTACAGCCTGACCCCCTAATTCCCGGGCCAGCGAATAAATTCCGAAACGCTCAGCATAAAAGCGGCATCATGCATCCGGTAATAGGGCTTTTGATCATAATGCATGAGTACATTTTCCATATTCAGCACAAGTTCACCTGTTTTGAGGGATGCTTGCAATAATATGCTGTTTCGAATCTTAAGCCGGAAATGCAATTCGCCGGCCAAAGTGAAATATTTTGCTGCTATTCCATATTGTTTCCGAACAGATACAGGATATAACAGCTTATGCCTATGGGGAAAAGAATTCTTTTCGGAAATATATGTACATGGCACAGAAAATGAAATCCATTTACGAATACATATTTCAGGATTGAACAGTATCTTGAATTCTCTGAGATCATTTTCCAGGATTGCAGTATCCACTTTTGCCGGGCTGAATTGCTTTGTTGGCGCATAAGAATATTCGGTGCTGAATATATTTTTTCTGCTGTACTGCACAAACGTTTCTTTCACTGCAATACCGCGAATCAGCTTCCCTCGATATAACAGATAATTATACGAAAATTGATGAGGGAAAGCAGGCTTGATGCCGGCTTGAATAACCCCAGTGTTTATTTTTTCTTTCCGACCATGCCAGGTAATGCGGGTATTTATTAAAAAGTTGTCATTGCCCAGACATCCTGGGGCTCTCAATGGATTGCGGTTTTGGTGCAAAGAATATTCGCCGAAGACATAAGGAAGGTAAATACCGTGCACTACTCGTAACCGGTTGTTTACCAGGAGGCCGATTGCAACCGATCGGGAGAGATCGGATGGCTCGTAATCGTAGACTGCAATATCGCTTTCCTTATTGTTTTGATAAGTGGTTTGTTCTTCATAATTATAGCCGTAATGATTGGATAATTCTCCACCAAGGGATAAATTCAACGTACTTCCTGGAGAGTATAAGCACAAATTTATGAGTCCGCGATAGAGTAATTGAGTATGGTTTTTAACCGCTTTGTCTGTTTTTATATAAAATTTTGAGATCGCCGACGTATCGCCGGCAAAATCATGGCGGGATTCTGATTTCGAATAATCGCTGTGATTGAAACCAAGTCCTGTTGTCAGACTGATTGCTGTTGATCTTCTTTTACGTGCAAAGAATAAGGTATGGTATTCAGCAAGGCTTCGTTCCTGACTAAAAGGGCTGTTTATGATTCCATAATAGGAAAATGGGACATTCAGCAAAGTAAGATTATGGATCGTTGTTTTCGCTTCCAGTCGATTATACGAGATGTCAAATGATGAGCTGAGATTGTAATCACGCAAAATATAATCGGAAAGAGGAAATTTATCCATGCTGGAAATAAAAGAGAAAAGCATGCAGAGAGTTATCGCTGCTTTAATAATTACCGCTTTTGCCATCATGGATTACCTGTTGTCACGGTTTGAAACCTGATAATGAACTCTTTACCGAGCATGGCGCCTTTTTTCGATTGTAATGAACTGTCTATTGTAATTTGATAGGTTGTATCGGGTAACAGGGGAGCATGCTCGATTTCAATTCTGCCCTCCTCTATTTCAATGAACGCCAGGGAATCGACGTCGGGCGTGATGCTGAATCCCGCTTGAAGAAGTTCTGCGGTAAGTGAAATTGAAGAATAGAATTCAAAAGGTGCATTCAGCGGAACGTCACCGGCGCCATGGAGCGGCCAGTAATGCGTGAAGAACGAAAGTCTACCGGTTGTGAAATGTAAATGAAATGGAGCTCGGAGATGAGATGAGTCGATAGTCATGGCGCCGGTGTCGATTGTGAGAGTGTACCGGGTTAAGGGAGTAAGGCTGTTCGAAGGAATAATATCTAAAACATTATCTCTCCAGACAAAATTAAGAGGGACCGATGGATTTATTGTTGTATTTTCTTCAACCGATTGCCAATGCATTGCATCGTTAAAGAGAATTGTAATGGGCGATTCGCAAGGAAATGAGTCCTCATTCTGAAAATCAGGATCCATTTGTCTGATGGACATATGGGTTAAAATGCTGTCATACCCGGTTGTGTCGATAGAATATTCTAATAACAGGCTATCATGATACGCGGATTGTGAATTGCCTGAAATTGTCAGATTTACCGCCACTGACAACGTTGAGCAGGAAAGAAGTGCTTCTGTCGGGAAAGAAAATGTGTATACATAGCTGTCCCTTTTAACTGTTTTGATAGTATCCAGGTGTGCAGGGCTGGCTATCGTAACATTGTTAACAAAAGTACCGCTTTTGCTGTGCAGACTTAAAGTAAATTCGGGATATTTTGCAATATATGATGCATTTAGAACGCTCATTGCAGAAGGTTCAATATCCCGGAAATAGTTGCCGCCATACAGCATGTGTATTAGATATACATGATGAAAAGGCTCATCAATCCTTATATATTCATCGCCGTGCCATGTGCCATGCGATGCGACAATGGTATAACCACCGAAAGGGATATCGGTAAAAAGGAACTCGCCGGTGCCGGGATCAGACCAGGTAGAATATACCGTATCGCTTTGCAATACAAGACTTACTTTTGCCCGAATGCTGTCTGGGTATACTGATCCGCCAACAACGGCTTTGTAATCCGACTTAGATATCAAAATGTCGGGATCATTTGTGCAGTTGATTACAATCAAAAACAACAAAGGTAGTATCCAGCACTTGTTCATTCTGTTTCTCCTGATAAAAAGATATATGTCAATAAGATGTTTCGTTTTTAAGAGCATTAAAAAATTTATCGATCGCCTGGTCAAGCGCTACCTCGAAAACGTCCTCGAAATATTCTTTATGAATGCTTATCGTGTCATCCCTGGCGCTCTCATTGCTGTGAATAACCGTGCTTTGATACCAGCGCTTAACATTTGAAACCCCGTATCGTTCTACCAGATAATGTAAAAATGCCCCGGCACGAGAATATTTAGCATAGGAAAAATAAAGATCAGATTCAGTAATATCTTTTTCAATCTCATATTTCAATGAATCAAATAATTTTGTATCGCTTGAGTGCAATTTCAACCAATTTGCATAGAAAGTAAATGCATTCCCATCATTATATACCGATGCCGCTTCTGCTATACCTTCTTCGATAAATCGGGATGTTGAGAGTCCCCATTGCTGAATGGAAACAATATGCGCAATTTCATGACCGTCATCGCCGAGCGTATAGCTTGCTTTTTCGGTTATCTGTTCAACAGTGTTGGCTTTAGCCGATCTCGAATAGAAAGAATCGGTAATAAATACTTCAATGGTTCCATCATAATTGGTTGAAAGATAAGTGTTGACATGCCTTAAAAGGTCCTCTTTCAACATGCCAACCTGCTCTATTACAACAGGAGTAAAGACCTGATCACTGTAATGGATAATAAAATGTTCTGTGCGGTAGGGTGATGGTAAGGGATCCGAGTTGACGATTTCTATATCGCAATTGACAGTCAATAGAAGAACAAAAAGCAGCAGAGGCGCAAATAGTTTGCCCTGGCTTTTCCATTTTATTAATGATCGGAATGCTTCTTGTAGTAAATTCATTGTTTTCTATAATAATAGCGGCTTCATTACATATTAGCAATACGGAGAGAATCAAATAGATCTGATTTACCCGTATAATATACATAATAATAAGTGGATGTCAATAAACAAAAGGGAAATTTTGCATCTTTATGTAGCCCGCAGACTACACAAATATATCAAAAACGCAGCTTTCCAAAGAAAAATGCCCGCTAATAACTGACATCATGGATTCGTTTCGTTTTGAGCTTGTAATGCCGGATACAGGATACAGTATATACCGATGGCTGTTTATCCCGGTTCACACAGGACACGATTCTTTAGGGTGTAGTCTCGATTTTACGCGTTTGGGGTTGAATTAAAAAGGACTTCTCGGATATTTTTAACTTATTGATAATCATGAAGTTAGAAATAAACCCCGGGAAGTCCTATGAATACATATAAAAAAATAATAAATGGCACAGTCAACAAATTTAAACAGGAAATGGTGGAATTTTGTAATGATTTTGATTTTTCGCATCTGATGCCGGAACTGGCTGAGCAGATGTCGCAAAAGCTTAAAGAATCCCTTGCAGAAGCAGGAAAAGCCGGTTACAGCGACTATATTGAGTCTTTTGATTGTGATAAGCCGACTATTTCCAAAGATGGTCATATCATGCGCAAAAAAGGGAAAGTAAGCAAGAGTTATCTGACTTGCTTTGGAGAGATTACTATTCATCGGAGCTTGTATCAGGCGGACAGGGGCGGAAAAAGTTTCGTGCCGCTTGAAGAACACTGGGGAATGCAGGGGCAGTATGCGACTGTTGATGT
>WJLZ01000070.1 GCA_014728215.1 Chitinivibrionales bacterium | reverse complement strand
GCATTGAGCCACTTTCTTTTCCAGCGCATCAACAGTATCCCTTGTAACAACCACCTGAACCGAAACCTGGGTAGGAAGTTTGGTTAACTCCGGCAACAGGTCGTACATGTCAAGATTGTTGTGTCCTTCGTCGATAGAGACGTGAAAGAAATCGATATACCGTGCGTAAGTATGAAGCGGATACTCAAGCAGATTTCTAACACTGGTGGTAAAGAGAAGATAGAATTTGCAGCGGGAAGCATACTCCAGCAGTTCGCCGATGTCTTCACGCAACAGCGGCTCGCCGCCTTCAAAACTGGTCATGAGAATTGATGATCGGGAAAGATTGTCCAGGATACGTTGAATATCCCGGGTCGAAAGGTCGGGAGTGCGGTTATGTCTCACATTGCAAAAAGGGCACCCGAAATGACATCGGGAAGTCAGTTTAAACGATGCATAGAATGGATAGATAGATTCTCCGGCGAGCCGGTTGCTGAGCATGCCTTTTGCGGTTGGTAAATAATGAAAAACAGGCAAAACTCTCATGGCAGTATCTCGAGCCTGACTGGTGCGGCGCCGGTCTGTATCAGGCCTATTTTTTTTGCAGCACCCCGTGATAAATCGATAATGCGGCCTTTTTTAAAGGGCCCCCTGTCGTTTATCCGAACAATTACCGATCGATTGTTATTAAAATTTGTTACTTTCACTCGTGTGTTAAAGGGAAGGGTTTTATGGGCCGCAGTGAGGGCGTGCATATCAAAACGCTCGCCGTTTGCCGTTTTTTTTCCGTGGAATTTTTTGCCGTAATACGATGCGGTACCTTTCGTGTTTGCCGAAGGTGATTTTTTCGGGTTGTTTGGAAGGGGCTGATTTTGCGCGGTACCGCAGGTTGGTTTACGGTTGTAGCGCGGCACAGTTGCACAGGATAACAAGAGTAAAAAGATACCGCACGCTCCCGGAAGGGCGGAGAGTTTTTTCTTTTTGCCCATGGACCGTCAATCCTGGATAGCAGTGGAAATAGTAATATACGACATTAAAAGCGTACCGATAGAGCCGAGAATAAGGATGATATCCTTTGATAGTGCCCAGGTATCCTGATAGGGTTTTTCGGGCACCCAGATGGCGTCACCGGCTTCGATTTTTTCTGCTTTTCGGGGTTTTAGCCAGATTTCGGTGCCGCCCTTGATAATCATAATCGAACGTTTTCTGGCGTCGGTATTAAAACCACCGGCCTTATTAATATAGTATTTATAATGAGCGCCGTCTTTGTAACTGACAAGTCCCGGCGATACAACAGCGCCGGTTACTTTTACCGTAAGGCTTTTTCGGGCAATGGTGACAACATCATTGTCACGGAGTGTTATGTTGTAATAATCGCCGCCTCCATTATTAATCAGATCGTCAAAATCCAGACTGACAATTCCTTCTTCTTCGGTAAGTTTTGATTTCAGGTAGCTTCTTTCAAGAGGAGTCAGGGCCTGGACAGGGACGGTTTTGAGTCGTTCGAATTCACGGTCGCCGACTTTTGTAAAGGTCCTTCTGACAATTTTACTTCCTGCAAGATAGGCGTCATCGGTAAGGCCGCCCGCCATATTGATAATATCCAGGAGGGTGGTCTTGTCTTTCTGAATCGGGTAGGTGCCCGGAAATTGTACTTCACCTCGTATCTGGACCTTTCGGTGGACCCGATATTCGGGTATATAAGGAATAAATATCCGATCATCCTTTTTAATGAGAAACGATCCGGTTTCACTAAGACTGAGCGTTATATGCTCTAATTGGTCGTGTTTGTCTACGAATCTGGTCACAAGAATCTTGCTGGTATCTGCGCCTCGGGCAATGCCGCCGGCTGCCTGGATAACTGAAGAAAGCGGTTCGGTATCGAGAATATCGTAGTTGCCCTCATACTGAACGGCGCCGCGGAGCGAGATATAATCTTTAGTTTTGGGGACAAAAACCCTGTCACCTTCAACAAGATAGGGATTGGCTTCGATTATATTATTCTTCATAAAAGCGTCCAGATCGGCATATCGGGTTGCTTTGCTTTGATTCTCGATAACGATATACCGGTGTTTTCCTGAACCGTTAATGCCGCCGGCTGCATCGATGAGATCGGAAACCCTGGTTACGCCGGTAATGATATAGCCCCCCGGTTGTTTGACTTCACCAACCACGTAACACTTGAATCGACGGATAGCAGAGAGAATAATGGTGATCTTGACATCTTTATGGATCTGCATCATTTCATCTTTGATTTCTTTTTTGGCTTCCGCCAGACTCTTGCCTGCAAGGTGAATTGAGCCGACAAGGGGAATCTGTAACCGGCCTTCACTATCAATCAAGAGGACATAATTTTTTTCACTGTTTCCCCACACCGAAATGGTAATCTCATCACCGGGGCCCAGAGTATACTTTTCGGGATCGATCCTTTTGTCGAGAATTATCTGATTTTGAAGCCCGCCACTTGTCTGGGCAAAATCGTTTTCGGCCAGGCCGGGTAGAATGTTGCGGGATTCTACAAGGCTTTGCGTTTGGGCCTGAGATTTCTTATACGATTCTTTGAGTTCCGAGAGACTGCCGGGGATTTGCTGTTGGCCGAATATCCGGCATACGAACAGGGCCAGGAGTACAAACGTCCGATTGAGCAGATGCTTTTTCATGATACATGTTCCTGAGATTTCTGGTACGCAAAATACTGTAAAATACCAAAGGGTGATGTATAAATAAAGGAATATTTATCATTGGATAAAGGGCGTATAAAATGGAGATAGACGGTTTTCACCGTATTAATCGGATAAATGTGCGATATCATGGACAGTATTAATTGTTTCATTTGTGCAGTATTCGAGCAGGCCGGTGAAAATTCTTTCCGGCAGAGCGGGATCGACAAACATGCCGGTGCCGACCTGAATTGCGGATGCTCCTGCCATAAAATACTGAAGCGCATCATCAAAATTCATTATTCCACCCATGCCGATAACCGGAATCGAGATGCTGTGGGCAACCTTCCAGGTCATTGCAACGCCCACCGGTCTGATCGCGGGACCTGAGAGCCCACCGGTCTTGCCGGGAAAAACCGGACGCTTCTTTTTCGTATCGATCACCATTCCGACAAGCGTATTGATACATGAGACAGCATCAGCCCCGCCGTTCTCAGCCGCCTTTGCAATCGATGTTATATCGGTCACATTAGGCGTCAGTTTAATGATGAGTGGCTTTGGGGTGATTTTCCTGATGCTCCTGGTAATAGACTCCACCTGGTGTGGATCGGTCCCGAACGCCAGGGCGCCATGTTTCACATTC
>WJLZ01000069.1 GCA_014728215.1 Chitinivibrionales bacterium | reverse complement strand
CCCCGGATAATCAATGAAGTCGAGCAGGTGGTCAAATCAATCGACCATCCCCATATCCTCGTAATGCTCAAGACACGGATTATCGAAGTTTCCAACGATAAGCTCAATAAGTACGGGATCGACTGGCAGGCTCTCTCGCATATCGGCGGCGAAATCACCTATCTCGGTGACCGGCTTCTCGACGGTATTCAGCCGGACCGTTTCTTAAAGAGCGATATTAGGTTCAGTACCATTCTCGATTTGCTTGTAGCGGACGGCGACGGCAAAATGCTGATGGACTCGAGACTGACAACAACTAATAACAGGACCGCGTCGCTGCATATCGGTGAAATAATACCCTATGCCATACAGTCCTATAATCTCAGTTCTGCCGGCGGCGCCAACCTGCAGATTCAGAAAGAGGAGGTGGGGGTCAAGCTGACCATGACCCCTCATGTCAACGAGAATTCACAGGTGACCTTAACCGTCGAGCCGGAAGTATCATCGGTTATCGGGTTCAAGGGCCCCAGTTCGGATATCCCCCATATCCGGACCAGAAAAACAAACACCACCATCCGGATCGAGGATGGTCAGACAGTTTTCATTGCCGGGCTCTTTCGGGAAGACCACACCACCGAAATCAGACGGCTGCCCCTTTTAGGGCATATTCCCGGTCTTGGTTTGCTGTTTCAACACAGAAAAGAAAATGTTATTAAAACAAATCTTATCATAGAAATTACGCCGAGAATCATTTTCGACGCCAAAGATTCTGCAATCAGTTCCGATGAAGCCAGGAAATTTATTGAAAAAGATGCCGGTGAAATATTGAAGAAACTGGGAATAAAGAAACGGCGGTAGATAAGAATAACCCCCGGGAGTTATACGGGATGTCACGGAATAAAAATCGAAGGGAAGCACTATGAAACGAATTATCATTGGAATAATGGCGGGATTTATTCTGCTGGGGTGTTCGGGGGAGAATGAGATATCGATTCATAATAATGCCGATGGTGGCATAACATTTCATTTCAGAGGTGAACGCTACCCGGTAGCGGCAGGCGCTCAGTTTCCGATTACGGATATTCCCAATGGGACTTTCGAATACAGCACTGTTGTAGCGGTTCCCCCCGGACCGGAAAAGGTAAATCAAAAAGACGGCCTGTCCGGCAGCTTGACTTTTTATAACCAGAATACGATCTATAGTATTGAATATGTTTCGATTTATAATCTGGATATTGAGGTGGACACGGTACTCGATCAATACGATACAACCGCAACCTATGAAATCGGTGCAGCGGTTACCTCGACGCATTTCAGATAAAAATGGAAACGTTGAATGTGTCTCATCTCATCCTTTCCTGAACGCCTCAACCGCATCCTCAACCGAGTCGTAATTTTCGAATACCTTGTCGAGTGAGAGAAGCTTGAAGGGCTGGGAAACGACGCTTTGCATATTGGCCAGCTTGATTGTCTGGTTTCTGGCTTTAAGGAGACGGAGCAATTTGACCAGAACTCCCCAGGCGGTGGTATTGATCAGAGTGAGTTTTTCGAGATTGATCAGAAGATTATGGGTTCCAATGGCAAAAAGTTTGTCGAACTGTTCGGAAATCGTTTTTACGTTGGCATAATCGATGGTGCCTTTAAAGTTGATTATAACCAGATCAAGCTCGTCGAGATACGTTGTGTCCGTCTCAAGGGCGACATCATGGGAAAGACCAAGCTTTGCATTGGACGGAGAAAAGGTAGGCACTGCTGTGGTTCTGGTTAAGGGGCTTTCGGTCTGAGACTGCAAAGCTTTTTCATCGGGCTGATAATCATGTTCCACAAAAATGCGGGTTTCATGGAATGCCCCGGTTTCGGAGGATTCATCATAAATCGCATGAGCATTATCGATTTTACTGCTTCCGGGTTGTTGAACCGCAACCGCTTCAGTACGGTCATTAACGGTTTTATAGAGTATATCATAGGTGCAGATCGAGATTTTGTCGCTATTTGAGAGTTCCACCGAATCGACCCTTTTGCCGTTAACGTAGGTGCCGTTCAGCGAACCGAGATCGGAGAGGATATATTGCCCATTTTCTCGCACGATACGTACGTGATGTCGTGATATGGCATTGTTTGCAATGGATATGGTGTTTTTGCGGGACCGCCCGATGCTGATTTCGTCCCTGTTGATTATGTATGATCCTAAATCCCGGCCGTCACGATAGAGAGTAAAGGTCGCCATGGTGCAGATGACTCCATTAAAGAGAATTTTATAGAAAAATATTATATTGGCATCCAAAACTGAAAAATGTAATGGTGATGTAATGATTATGACAGCTACTCTATCGTAAGCCTGTCCGGTAATCTGATTGCTGCTTTCCCCACAATGAAAGAAGTGTTTTTTCAAAGTTTCCTGTAAATTGTATCCCATCACAGAGAAGAGATTTCGACATTCTTTCCCGCAATGAGCGTCTGATTTCTTCCAGGTTTCCGATATTCTCACTCAACTGTTTTGCCTTTGCGACATACTGATCTTTTGATTCGGCCGCTAAAAAGGACATGCCCAGCGAAGATACGACACTCGACACCATTCTTCCTGCGTGACGGTCCCCTGTGAGTGTGATCACGGGAACGCCCATCCAGAGCGCTTCACAAGCGGTAGTGTGGCCGCTCCAGGGAAAGGTGTCCAGGGCGATATCGATTTTATTGTACATCGAAAGGTAATTGCCGTCACAGGAATCGACCGGCCGGATCCGGTTGTTTTCAATACCCCTGCGTGTAAAAAAGGCCTGAAGTCTCTTTGCTGTAGCGGAGGTCATGTTTGTTCTGAAAATCAAAAGACGGGAAGATGGTGTTTCATGAAGCACCCGGCTCCACAACTCGAGTATGTCGCTGTTTAAACGCGCCAGATTATGCAAAGAACCGAATGTTACGAATCCCGCATTTTTTGCGGGCAGGGGACCAATCCCGGGAGCTTCAACCGACGGTTCATAACAGCAGAAACAATTCTCGAGCCGTACCAGGTCTTCGGTGTAGTTCTCCTCCTGACCCGCGGGATCGGCAATTTCATCGGTAAGGTAGTAATCGATTTCGGAAAGACCGGTGGTGCAGGGATAACCAAGGTATGAGATCTGAAGCGGAGCGGGTTTGCGGGCAAAGGTCAAAAGTCGGTTGTTTGCAAGATGGCCGGTTAAATCGATAAGGATATGGATACCGTCATCAGTTATCAGCGAGGTCAGTTCCTGATCGGAGAGGGATATGGTATCTCTCCAGGTGTCGGCGTATCCTTTCAGATTGTGCGTGATACGGTCCTGGATTTTCACGTCCGAATAACAGAAAACTTCAAACTGCACATGGTTATGGTTGCGCAGAACGGGGATCATAAAATTAGCAACAGGGTGATGATAGAAATCCGGGGAAATATATCCGATCCTGAGTCGTCTGGATGAAGCGGGCTTTTGTTTGGCTTTAAATTCCCCGCGTATTTTTACTGCATGTGAATGGGTCCATAGAAGGTGTTCGGAATAGAGTTCCGGGGGAGAATGGGAAGGCATGTAATTTTTACAGATAAGAAGGTTGTCGTGAGCAATATAATGATCGGGGTTGTATTTGACGGCCCGATTAAAGCATTCCAGCGCATCGTCAAGATTACCCTGCAGCATCAACTCTTTACCGAGGTTTACATATGCAGGAACGAGCGTTGGTTTTAAATGTAATGCCGTACGAAAACATGTTATCGCCTCTTCGGTTCGTCCGCAGTCCACGAACGCCATTCCCAGATTGTTTCTGCATTCTGCATTGTGAGGCTGAAGTTCCGCAGCTTTTTTAAACCACGAAACTGCTTGAGGGTACATCCCCAGTATTTTATGAGCGGCGCCGATATTATTAATCGCCTCGATGAAATCGGGTCTGATTGCTACTGCCGATCTATAGCAGGAGAGCGCATTGCTGAACAGGCCTTTCTTTCGATACATATTCCCCATCCGGAAGAAGGCATCGGCATTGCGCGGATCCAGTTCTACTACTGTGCGGTAATGCGACAGCGCTTCGGAAGCCTTATTTCCGGCAGCATAGATATTTGCAAGATTGAAGTGATATACCGGTCGTTCAGGAGAGAAAAAAACGGCACGGGCGATCAGGCCGATTGCAGAATTATCATTACCCCGTTGATATTCAATTAATCCTAAAAGATGAAGCGCGTCGGCGTTGTCCGGCTGTTCGTTAAGAATGCAGCGATAGGCTGCCTCTGCTTTGTCGAAATTGCCTTGCTGGTGATAGCTCAATGCTTCTTTGAGAATTTCTTTTAATGATTTCACGCAACTGCCTTGCAGGAAATGGACCACTAAAGGCCCGTTTCAACCGACCTCTCTATCATTCATGTTCTGTTGAGATCATCCGAATTAACCCCATCATCACTACGAATAATATATTTAATATATGAAAGAGAGCAAAACTCATGAGAATTAAATCTTCACAAAAATCTTTTTCCGAGGTACGGAATCATCTTGCCGACGCCGCCTATCGGGCCCGGATCGGGGATTATGCCGACGCTGCATCACTGCTGAATACCGGATACCGGATGGTACAGGACTATCTGCGCTCAGGGATATTCCCGGAACAGGGCATTAAAAAGATATTATATTCCCTCGAAACAATGTATGTGCTTCAAAAGCAGGATGACTGGGTTGCGCTGGCCGATGTTATCGAGTACGAATTTATTCCGCTTCTGGGGACTCCTCCCGGTCTGAACACCACTTCCGCCACATAACCCGGTATTCATTTTCGACCGCTTGAGTAAATTGCGGTCCATTGCACAGGGTGGATTTGCTCATGGTTTCCCGGGCCTTTGAACGGAGTGATGAAAGTGCGGGTATGTCCTGCGACAGTTCCCGGGCTTTCTGCAGATAATCCTCACGAGACCGGGCAACCAGTTGAGGAAATCCGGCCCTGGTCACGACACTGGCCACCATCCGGCCTGCATGACGGTTCCCGAGTAAGGTCACAACCGGAACACCCATCCAAAGGGCTTCGCATGCGGTGGTATGCCCGCTCCAGGGGTATGTATCCAGCGCGATATCGATATGGTGGTATGCGGCCAGATGACCCGCGCCCGGAATTTTCTTCTGCAGAATGATCCGCTCTAATGGGATACCCAGTTGTTTGAATGTAGCTTTGTATCGTTGTTGAATATTTTCACTTAGCGTGTTTCTGAGAATTAAAAGCTTTGAATGCGGCACGGCACGAAGTATTTCTCCCCATAAATTAAGGACCTCAAAATTAAGCCGTGAAAGACTGTGGGTGGAACCGAAGGTGACAAAGTCATTTTCCACTGCGGGCAGAGGAGAAACCGGAGGAGCAAAATCCGGTGGGGCATAGCAGCAGAACCCCGATTTCAGGCGCACGAGCGATTCGGTATATAAATTATCACTGCCTTCCGGGTCGGCAATGTCGTCTGTAAACCGGACGTCGACAGCCGGAACTCCCGACGTATTTGGATATCCGAGAAAAGATATCTGAATTGGTGCAGGTTTTGGTGCAAAGACACGCAGGCGGTTGCCGGCAGTATGGCCGGCGAGGTCGACCAGAATATCGATACGGTCTTCCAGAATTTTGCATGCCAGGTGCTGATCGGACATTTCTGTAATATCGAGCCAGTGGTCCGCAAGAGATTGAAAGTATTCGGTGCGTGTGTCGACACGGGTTGTTTGAGAATAACCGTAGATCTCATACTGTTCTTTGCTACGGCATGTAAAGAGGGGCTCGAAAAAATATGATGCCGGGTGGCGGCAGAAATCCGGAGAAACATACCCGACCCGAAGCTTTTTTTCTGGAGACCGGTCGTTTTGATGACAGGTAACCAGAGGGGCAGCGGTCCCGAAAATTTCTCCCCACCGTTGGTGGGCTTCAAAAATCTGCTGGGGGGAATATCGGGGATTATAATTCATACAATAAATTTTATTACCGTATGCAATCTCGCAATGAGGATCGATTTGCAATGCTTTGTCGTACAATGATTCGGCCTCATCGATACACCCTGATTCCTGAAGGGCCTCGCCACAGTTGTTCAACGCCATGACTGACCGAGGATTGTATCCGATCGCTTTTTTATAACACATAACAGATTCATCGAGATGGTGCTGCTCTCTCATCAAGGTTCCCAACCCGTACCAGGCATCGGCGCTGGATGGTTTTAGTTTAAGAGCGCGGTAGAACGCTTCTTTTGCTCTGGTGAACACTCGTTGACAGGCAAAGGTGTTTCCGAGGCCGATATAGGCAGGAACAAAGTTCCCATCATAATGAATCGCACGGTTAAATTGTGCTTCTGCTTCTTTATAACGCCCTTTTTGTTCAAGCGCTTTTCCGAGATTGGTGTATATTGCTGCAGAATGGGGGCGATGTGCAATCGCCTTGCGAAAATGATCGATCGCTTTATCGATGGAACCGGTACGGAGGAGGGTCAGGCCTAAATTGTTATGAGCTTCGGGAAGATCGGGTTTGATCCGCACCGCTTCGGTGAAATGGTGCAGTGCTTTGGAAAAATACCCAAGTTCACTGAGCGCTGCGCCACAGTTGGCGTGGGCTGCAAAGAAATCGGGTTGAATATCAAGTGCAGCTTTGTAGTTTTCTATCGCCTTCTCATAGTTACCTGTTTTACGCCATTCATTGCCGGTATTGAAAAATTCCTCGGCTTTATTAGTCTCTCTTTTCATACTTCTCCATCGTTTGCAATTGCAAAATTAAAATACATAATGCTATAATAATGAAAGTCCGGTAGTCGCCACATTGGTGAAGGATTTTGTTTCAGGCACTTAAAAGGTAAACACATGCCGCAAGCGTTGTCTCCATACTACTTTTTAGATAAAACAGTCAATGTGCTTCTGGTTGATGATGACCCCGGTGTAATTGAGGTACTTCGTGAAACCTTCGATATGCTCAGAATATTTAATATCAATACCGCCTCATCAACGCGGCAGGCGTCGGCTCTTCTTAATTCCCCCGATCGTTTTCATGTGTGCATTTTTGATCTGGGACTCGGCGATATCAATAACGATGAATTTTATCTGATTAAGAATTTTTACAAACATACCTCTTTTATTGTCCTCACCGGTACGGCGTCATCAAAAAAGGGTTTTCTGGTGGGAAAATACGGCGCCATGGATCTTTTAGAAAAATCGGGTAAGATAGATCTGGAAGAACTTGTTAAAACAGTGAATCATAATGCTCTGTTGAATATAATCAATCCTCTGCATTCAAACGACCGCAGGAAATCGCTCTCAACCTCAACAGAGGTACTTTTTGAGAAATCACCGAATTATGTGACCGAATGGGCGATCGAAATGGGTGTCACCGACAGAGAAATCCGTCATATCTGGAAGAAAAATCTAGGCGCCAATGCAAAGATTATTCTGTTCATATTCCATCTTTTTCGCAAAGCCTTTGGTTATAATGAATTGTTTCTCTTGAACAATGGTGACGACGGCGGTGACGGCGAATCACTGTTAGTGAAAAATCCATTGGAATACAAAAAGCAGGAAGAATATTTCCATCTTCACCGAAGTACCATTCTCGACTACCTCGCATTCGGAAATATCGTCAATTTTCTATAGTCCGGTTTTGAAACCTCCCTATCTGCCCCTGCCTTAAGTTCGGGTGTTACCGATCGTCTCTGTGTGCCCCGAACTTCAGTTCGGGTCTTATTGCTGATTTTTCCATCGCCAGTTGATTTTCTTTTTATCCAGATATTCTTCAAATTGCCGGGCGGAGCTAAACAGGAGTTTGTAGGGAGAGCAATCATCGTCGGATTCACATGTCTCTTCGTTCCCGGGATAATCGCGGCAGACTTTCGGGCGATTCTCATAATCGCCGCAGCGATGATTATTTAAGAGGTTTTCGCACTCTGTACTGAATTCAATCAGCCATTCATTGTCGTGGTCTTTAAATACTTTTACATTTTTATGGAGAAGGAACCACCGGATATTGTCATAATCCCGTTTGCAGGAGGGTGTTTCTATTTGAAGCGCTATGTGTTTGCAACAACGGGCTTCGCAGCGTGTGCATGGTGAAGTCTGATTGTCATTCTTGCTTTTCATCGATTTAAAATAGTTTTTTGAAAGAGAGTATACCAGTAAGGGGAGAAAAGGCTGAATAACCTGCTTTACATCATTTTGAAATACTGGTATCGCTTTTCCCGTGTTTCCAGGTTCATGGTCTTGAGCATTGATCTGAATTTTAACCTGCCGATTTTTACTTTCCCATACTCAGGCGAAGCAAGACGTAATCTGATCTCTTTGTCTTCGAAAAAGGGGTTTTCGAGGATAATCATTTTAATTTTATCATGCACCGGAAGGTTTTGCTTATCGATCTCTTCTTTCGGTGCGGTTTCGACGGATTGTTGCGGCGATACCGACTGAGACTGAAGATCATCTGTCGGTTCCCGGTCAGGTTCTTCAGTAGATTCTTTTTGCGCTTCCTCTTCAATCGAGTGGGGCTCTTCAGCAAGAGGCGATACAAAAGCTGCTTCCCCTATTGTTTCAGTTTTGGGAGGTGCCATGAGGGTTGGTTTCTCCCGTGGGGCAGCGGCAAAGAGTTTTTGATGAAGGTCTGTCAGGGCTTCATTCACACTGGGGTAACAATCAAAAAGATTATCGAGTGCCAAAAGCTCAAATTGCTCTTCGATTTTCGGGGACATATCAGCCAGAACAATTATCCGGCGGTCGTCTTTAGCCTTTTTCAGTTGATTTACCAGGATACCCCATCCTGTGCTGCCGATTGAGGTCACTCTGCTCAAATCGATAAGAACATTGAACGTTCCGTCTCTGAAAAGACCTTCAAAAACCCGTTTTAGTTCTTTGGTATTTTCCTGGTCGACAGATCCCTGGATGCTTATGTTTACCAGAAGCAGCTCTGAGCTGAGAAGTTCGCTTTTAATCGAGAAATCGTTATCTCCTCCGTGATGGAAAGGTGCTTCTTCGGGAGAACCGGAAAACGATTTGACATGCTCAAGCGGATCCGCGACAGATTTGCTGGAACCCGAAGCTTCCCGCTCCCGGAGGGCTGGTGAATCATTTTCCGGGGATTTTTCTTCAGCAGTTCCTTCCTGCTCATTTTCTTCATCCTTTTTAAAAACAAGCGAGTAGGTACTGATCTGGATTTTGTCACCAAAGGTAAGGGGAGAACGTTTAATCTGCTTATCATTGACATATGTTCCATTAAGTGAGCCAAGATCGGTAATCGCGTATCCTTCATCAGTTTTTTCAATCCTGCAATGGTGGCGTGATACGCTTTCATTTGCAATGGAAATAGTATTATCATGGCCGCGGCCGATGGTAACTATGGTCTTGTCCATAACATAGGCGCCAACTTTTTTATTATCGCGTTGTAATATCAGAATCGCCATTCAATCACTCTCTCTGGGCTCTTTTAAATAAAATTATGTTATGGGTTGGCCCGATAAGCAAGCTATTTATAAAGGATTGTCATACTCGCCCGCAATAAAATAAGATATGGAAATAAAAATTTTTTCTCATACCTTTAATCAGGATGAATTCTGTACAGATTTTTCCTGTCGAGTAAAATTGATTATGCAACAATTATGCCTCGAACAGCATGGCATGGATTTTGCAACTTTTTTCAATGCTGAAGGAGTGTAAGTATTATACAATAATATCTGGTATAATACTATACATATTTTGATCATCCCTGCTGTATATTGAACGATGCATATTGTATACTAATTGTATATGAAAGCAACCGGCATCCTATCACATGCCGTGATATTTGCTGTTCGGCATAAAAATCGGCACTACGTAAAACGGCAAAAGGAGTGAATATATGAATGAAAGGGCAGTTTTCGACAAATACGGCGTTAGCCCTAAGCAGCTGGACTCTCTGGGGCTTGCTATCGAAACGCTGAATTCAATTGAAAACAATTATTCATCGCTGAAATCCCGATTCGAAATGTATGCAAAGGAGATGGTCGAAATCTTTCATTCGGTGAAAGAGATATATGCTCTGAATTATAGCGTATCTCTTCCCGGCGACCTGATTGCCTCGATTATTCAATCGAAAATGAATAATCCTGATAAAGAAATTACCGAATCTAATTATCTTATTGAGTGTCGGGATATTATTGTTGTTAAGGTACTTTATCTTAATGAACGGGAATTACTTCAAATTAATGCATTTATCAAGGATGCGTGGGACCTTAAAGAAACTCCCTGGGTAGAATTGGGTCCGGCAAAAGATGGTGGTATATTAGACGAACTAGTTGCGAAAGAAAGATATACCACACAGAGAGGTGCGTGTCGAAGTGTCAATTATCCCGTCTTCTGCGGTCACACCCGGAAACGGACGGTCGCTCTGGTACAGGTGAAAAATGCCTTTGAAGATGCCTGGAATTGTATGAATTGCGAAATGAAAAACCTGTATACGGGAATGTTCGCTCGTATCGAGGAATATCGAAAATCTCTTGATGAAGCAGGCAAAATTGCTGATATCCTTCAGAACCATATTAAAAATGGGCCGTATGCATCATCTGAATCCGTATCTTTTGCGCGGGGGGAGGCAAGAACGACCGCCATCCATAAAGAGCAATCGATCGCGGTTGGAGAAGATGATGAGGTTGTTATCAATTCGCCGGTGTCTGGAGAGGGTGCCCCGGAACAGACACGAGGCGTACCCGTAGAGGATTTGACAAGAACCGATTTTATCCGGCAAAAGGAACTCAGGAAACATAAAGAATCCCAAAAAGCTCAAGATTCAAATGAAATTATTGTCAATTCCGAAAAAGACGATCCTACTCAAACGCAGATTATCCGTTCAATTTCCGATACCGTTGAATTGAAGGGTTCACTACAACCACCGAAGGATACGGAGGTCACCTCATACATACCCCAGAGCGATCTTGACCGCGCTCGCGGTGACAAGAACAGGGATAAAGAAAAATCCGATGAAGATAAACCGGTGATCATCAAGGCATCCGACGATATAATTATTAATTTGTCGGCCTCTCCTCCGGGGCGATCTAAAAAAGCGCAGACAAAAAATGATATAGCATCTACAGTGTTTCTCTCCAAGAAGAATTTGGAGAAAGGAGAAAAGAAAGACAATGGCTGAATCACCTCTCGAACTATACTCAAAAGCTTATAGTTTGCATTATGAGCAGAATAGAGTTGGAGAAGCCTGTATTATATACAAAGATATTGTCAATAATTTCCCCGATTCCAATGAATGTGCATATGCAGCAATACAGCTTGAGAAAATCGGGGCATCGGAAGTGGCAAAGAAACTGAAGGTTAAAACCGGTGGAGCTGGTGCGCTTGTCTATATTTTGTTGATTCTTAATTTACTCGCCCTGGGGGCGGCGAGCGCATTGGGATATTACAAAATCCGCCAGGTTGACGCCAAGCTTAGCAGAAGCTCGCAGGCAATACGTAAATTGTCGAATGAAACGCTTGAGATGCGATGGAATATGGCTCAGCGATTCGACACGTTGATGGTAGAGAAAAAATAACTCTACAGTGGGAATAATCGGGACTGGAAATTCAATTTAATTAATCAAGACGATGCAAACTCGAAAATACTGGTTATGAATAAGCTTGCCGAAATACACAAAAAAGTCCTTCGAGGCATGGTTCTGAATGAAAAGGGGCAATGGGTTTTTCATAAGGACCTTGTGCAGAAAAGGACGCTTGTTGCCGATCATGTCGAACAGGGCCGAGTGCTGATTAAGGGAAAGTGGGTAACGCTTGAAGAGGCTTTGACAGAGGATACCTCGGGCGAGTTTGGAAGTGCTGAAATAGCCAATCCCTCAAAGGGGCAAGCGACAGTAAAGCCGAAATTGCAGCCGGTTGGAGCTACCGCCGTTACCGCTTCGCAGAAAGGTACCGGAGGGCCGGCAGAGGCAGTTTCTTCTCCCGGAGGCGATTTGCTTGTATCGACCAATGAGATGGCCGCTGTCTTCTGGGTTGTCGATCAGGAGATACCGGTCTGTTCGGTCCGTTTGGGAGGGCATATCGATCAGAGTAACTCGAGACATCTGAAAAAAGCCTTTGAATCGCTCTATACTAAAGGATATTTGTCGATAATACTCGACATGAGTAGGCTCGAATATCTCAGCAGTGCCGGATGGGGCATTATCGCAGCGGAAAATAAGCGTCTTGAAACTGCAGGGGGAGGGCTGCTGGTTTTGTGCGCAATGAAAGGCGATGTCGCCTCCACTTTCAAGTTGCTCCAGTTTGATAAGATCCTTCCGGCACATACTACTGTAGCGGAAAGCCTTCGTTTTGTAAAACAGAAGCAGGCAAAGCATGTCCAATCGGCCCCGGGTGCATCTGTCAATGTAGGTTCTCAGGATGATCCGGCGGATATGTCGATTTACGAACGGTGCAAAAGGATTATTGCCGATAACGGCCCCATGAAAACAGGCGAGGTGCGAAAGCTGCTGATGACAAAACAGTATGGAGGATGTAAAATCGGATTGATTAAATTATATTTTTTACTTCGTGAAATGAATCTGCATTCGTTAGACCGGCAAAAACGATTTTACCGGTCATGTTAAGACAAGGTTCTTTACCGGATTATCCGGGCTTTTATTCACGTATCGAATACCTGTTCACCAATGGAACTGAGGAGTGTTGTTATGAAAGCAGACAATCTTTACGGAAAGCGTACTGTACCAACGATCTGTTTTGTTTTGTGCATATGTTTCAGTGTATTCTCCCAGAATCCTGATACCACCGCCGGAACGGCTCAACAGGGAGTATCCGGCCGGTGCAGGCACTATCCCCTTTTTCAGCCCGGTGATGCAATTCAGGTTTTGGTATATCCTGATACCGGATTGTTTATCAATGGTACCTATGTTATTGACGGCAATGGGTGTGTCGATTTACCGGTTATAGGATTGATGGATATTACGGGGAAAGCAGAAATTCAGGTACAGAAGATGCTCGAAGATGCCTATATCGATTATCTTCGCTATCCCAACATTCAGGTGAGGCCGCTGATTCGCGCGAGCGTTCTGGGAGGGTTTCATACTCCCGGTCTTTATTATGTCGACCCCCGCGCAAGCATGTGGAATCTCTTCCATATGGGCGGCGGAACGTTACGGGAGGACGGTATCGAGAAGTCGAGATGGGAACGGGACGGTAAAGTTTACAAGGAGAATGTTATACCCTATTATCAATCGGGAGAATCACTTCGCGATATCGGTTTCAAGTCGGGAGACCAGATTAGCGTAACACCCCGGCCGGTTACTCGTGGATGGGACATTTTCGTGCGTGATATTCTTCCTGTATTGAGCTTTGCAATAACGGCAAGTACAGCGACAATTACAACCATACTTCTCTATAGAGAATATGATAATGGTAGTTAGTAGGCTAAAAAAGAAGGTGAATTATGCAACAACCAATACGAAGACCCCAGCAAACGTCGTTGAAAGAACTTGATGTCGGCTATTATGTCAGGCACTACCTCGACCTGTTATGGCGGTGGAAATGGTATATCGTTTCTGTAGGACCGCCCGTTGCGCTCGTCGCTACAATAGCCGTTTTTGCATTTCTTCCCTTAAAACCCGAACTGCCGGTTACTGTTCTTATCGGAATGGATAATCCTGCTGCCTACAGTCCGGTTGAAGAATTTTATGAAATGAACAGCAGCAAAGTAGAATTGCTCAGTAGCCGGAGTTTTCTGCGGCTCGTGGTCGATAAGCTTTCACTCCGCCTTCGGGTGAAAGATGAGGAACGGTCGGAAGTTTTCGATTCCTGTTATGCCGATACAACTGCCGCTATGGGGAAGTATCGTCTCTGGATCAACACTGATGATGGTGATGAAAAGTTCCGTATTTTTTATACAAACGAGAAACTGGGTATAAAGGACAAAGCGATCCAGAGCGGTCCGCTTGCTGCATTGAAGGAAGTGAAACTTCCGGGCATGTACATCCGTTTTTCCCAGGAATTCCTGAAAGAGCCCGGCAATCTCGAATTTTTTGTCTCCTCAACACGAAGAACAGTGGATTATGTCCTTGGCATGATGGAGGTGGAGGGGCCTGATCCGCGGAGAGGACGGGATCATATTTCTATAACTCTCGAGGGTCATGATTATACATTGATTACCACAATTGTCAACACAATTGCAAATATTTATGTGGAACAGAATCTCAGTATCAGGAAGCGCCGGACCAAGGAGGCTTTGCGGGTTTTAAAGAAACAGTTGGCTCGTGCGAGCGAACAGCTTGCAGTTTCCGAAGGCAAAGTGAGGGAGTACTTGTCCACCAATCCACGGGTCGGGCTTGATATGGGGGCGCAGCAGACTGTTGCCGAGCTTATGGAACTCGAAGCAAATAATGCCGCCGGTAATATGGATTTAAGAGAAGCCCAGCGGCTTCAGTCATATTATACCGGATCGACAGGTGATGGCAGGCTCCAGGCAGTTAATGAAATACTTCTTTTTCTCTCAACACGGAATAACACTCAGGCAACAGTTCTCCGCTCAAAATTGAGTCAGTTGCAGGCGGAACGGGAAGAATTAACGCAGAATTATGCACGGACTCATCCGGTGTTGCAGGAAAAACGACAGCAAATCGCCGGCATTGGAGAGCAGGCATTTCAGGCGCTCAATAAGTATATCAGTGATGTTCAAAGTGAAATACAGAGAAAAAGACAGAATGCCCGCCACCTCTCAGGACGCCTTCAAAGCCTTCCGGGAAAAGAACGACAACTGGCCGAGCTGCAAAGCAAGCAATCTATCGATTCTGAACTGTATTCAGAAATTCTCACGCGGTATAATGAAGCCAAAGTAGCCGATGCTGCTGAAGTCGCCGATGTTTTTGTCATGGACTATGCCGTTCCACCAATTCCTCCGGGCAAACTATTGATGGTCCTCAAATTTATCGGCATAGGGCTGGGTGTTGGATGCGCAGTTGCATTCGGTCCTGCTATTCTGGTCGACATGGTCGACAAAACGGCACGAACTGAATTCGAGTTGAAAAAGATGACCGATATGACAGTGCTGGAATGTATTCCGGTAATTGAACCTGAAAAACACCCTCATCAAAAAGCGTGATATATTATGAAAAATAAACTCATATCTACGTCAGCAAAAAGAAAGCGGGAGATCGATAGTAACCTCATCACGGCAAGCTATACTCCCGATTATATTAATGAAATATTCCGTTCCCTCCGGACTAAGATTACACTCGCTCTTCATGAATGTGAAGACAAGAGTGTGATATTCACCAGTCTGGATATGGAAGTTGGGAAATCCACGTTATCATCCAATGTGGCGATTACTATAGCACAGCAGGATTTGAAGACAGTCCTTATCGATGGTGATATACGAAGAGGCGTTCTGCATAATTTATTCGTATTGAATAAAAGCATGGGATTGTCGGATTATCTTTCATCCGATGTTTCCGTTAATAAGGAAACTATGGCAGTGTTGTTTCAAAAAACGCATGTGCCTAATCTTACAGTAATTTCATCGGGACAAAATGTACCCAATCCATCCGAATTACTGACCTCGAAAAGATTCAGAGAACTCAAGCGATTATTGTCGGAGCATTTTGATGTTATCATTTTCGATTCGCCACCTCTGGGCGCGGTTACCGATGCTGTAGTGATGCATGAGCTTTTTTCAAAATATGTAATTATTGCCAAAGCCGGGGAAACCAACATTATCGATCTTAACAAAAAAATTGATGAATTCCCGGTGATCAAGCAAAAAATAATCGGTATTGTTCTTAATCAGGCTTTGGTCGACAGAAAGATACAGTATTACAAATATTCGAATTATAAATATTGAATTATGCGTATTGCCATAAACCTGGTGCCGGAAAGGGACTGATTTCTTCTTCTAAACCGGCAAGCGCGCTGTTTCGATTCTTTCATAATTCTTGTCCCTTGATTGCTATCTCGTGTTTTTTTATCAGATCATATAATGTTGGCCGGCTGATGCCGAGATTTTTAGCAGCGACAGCAATGTTATAGCTTGTTTTGCGAAGCGCATTGAGAATGAAATCTTTTTCAAAAAAGTTCCTGGCCTCTTTTAATGTGAGATTGTTGATTGATTCGACCGGCAATTGAAGATCTTCGGGTTCAATTGTCTGATTAACACATGTAAGGGCCGCGCGACTGAGTTTATTATCAAGCTCCCGCACATTGCCCGGCCAGTTGTAGTTCGCCAGTATTTTTTCCGCCCGTTTACTGATTCTGAGCTTCGGAAGCTCGAATTTGACTCGGTATTTTTCTATTGCCCGGCGGGCAAGAATGATAACGTCGTGACCCCGTTTATTCAACGGTGGAAGATTAATCTCGAATTCACTCAGCCGGTAGTAAAGATCACTCCGCATAGCTTCTTCATTGTCACCGAAATCCTTCTTATTTGTTGCAGCGATAATCCGGATATTACTCTTCCGTAATTCGGTATCACCCAGACGCTGAAAAGTATAGTCTTCGAGAAAGCGAAGCAGCTTAACCTGAAGATGTTTGGCCATATCGGCGATTTCATCCAGAAAGAGCGTTCCATTGTTTGCCGATTCGATAAGTCCCTTTTTGTCGGTGTTTGCACCGGTAAATGCTCCACGCGCATAGCCGAACAGCTCTGATTCCAGAAGAGTCTCCGGTATGGCGCCGCAATTGATGGGAACAAATGGCTGTTCGTTACGGGGACTGTGAAAATGAATCGCCCGGGCACATAATTCCTTGCCGGTACCGCTTTCTCCGGTGATAAGAACATTGACTTCGGCGCGGGAAAGCTTCTTAATGGTAGCAAATATTTTTTTCATTGCCCCACATTCACCAACCATTTCAAAATCAGGACCGGTTTCCATGGCATCTGAAGAAACTTCCTTTTCCGGGTTTTCCATTTCTATATGGCGTTTTGCCCGGTTTAACAACACCTTGAGTTCATTAATATCAATCGGTTTACGTAAATAATCAAATGCTCCCTTGCTGATTGCCAGGGGACCGAATTCTTTGCCGGTGTGGGCTGTGATTATAATAATTTTTACCCGGCGGTCTTTGGTCAGAAGAGGGTCGATAAGTTCAAGACCCTTTTCGGGAATATTATCAAGCCCCAGGTCCAGACAGACTATTCGGGGAGAATGGGAATTGAAAACCTCCATGCAGGCAGATGATGAATCCGCTTCAAGGATGTCGTATTCATCATTGAGCGCCCATTTCATCTGCTCCCGGAGGCCATCATTGTCTTCAACAAGTAAAAGTTTCATTACCTGAAATTATAATATGTTCGATACAAAATGCCAGAGCAGCTATTTCTGCCCGAACGATTCCAGGAGAATCCCACGGGCTTTTAAAAATTTATAATGATTGATTGTATACTGAATGCGGCTTTTCAGCATTCTGAACTCGGCAATTTCCCGGTTGTTCTGATGGTCGAGGTATTTGTTTAAAAGCATGAAACCTTTTTCGTACAGTTTGGTAGCTTCATCGAAATTCCGCTGCGCTAGCTTAAAAGCATCCTTGCTGGAATTGTACTGTTTGTAATTCAATTCCATTTTCGAAAATGTCTCATTGAAATCGGGCGAGGTGCCATACATGTAATAATTACCTTTAAGATCCAGGTCGGGCAGTGAATTGCTTTTTTGCATTGCCAGGTTGACCTCGGCTTTTTTCAACGACGCCTCTGCGCTGAGATAATCGAACCGCTTCGCAAGTGTTTCCGTGCGGATTGCGGCGATATCGATATTACCAAGAATCGGCCGTGGCTCGATAGGTGCCTTTTCCAGAGCAATATGCCTCCCGCCCTCGATTTCATTGATGAATTCGAGCAGTTCTGCCGATTTTTGAATATAATCGCTCTCTATGGAAAAGAGTTCATTCTCCTTTTCGAGCACCTGCGATTTACAGTGAAAAAGCTTTTCTTCGTTCTCGAATTTACCGGCAACCAGTTTTTCCATGATAGTCAGCGATTTTTTCGCAGTCTCAAGGCTGTGCCTTTTGATCATTCGTTGATTCTGGGCTTCTAAAAGCTGATAATATGCAGTGATACCGTTCATGATTGTTGTTTCGAGCTTGTCTTTATATCCGAGTCGGCTCAGACGTTCTTCGGTGCGCGCCAGGGCCAGGTCGCGCTGTGCAAAGATATTCGACAGCCCGGAAAGCAGGTTCTCTTTTTTCGACTCCATCATGAAAAGCCCCAACTCGGATTCTTCATCGTAAAGACGGTAGACGGCAAGCGAGCCCTGGCGGTACCGGCGGAGGTATTCTTCGATATGCGTCTCGGCGGAACCGGATTTCAAATATGATTTTGCCGATGAAACATAGACATCTTTTCCACCCTTATTCACTCCGTCAAGCATGGCGCGCAGGTCATCGAATGGGTTGTGAATCCGGTTTTCATCGGCGAGCCACAGCGACCCGAATGTAATGATCCAGGATGACGGTTCACTGGTTTATACAATTCCCGAAGGGATGAATATGGATCCGGAAGCAGGTGTTCTTCATGTCTCGCAGCCGGTAACCGATATGGTTCTTCCACCGGAGATGCATACCACTCCAGACGGCAACCTGGTCACAACGCTTCCGCCGGATGTAACCTTTAATCCTGAGACCGGCACGCTGGAGGTTCCGCCGCATATGGCCGATCATTTTACACCGCCGGAAATTCATCCGGGGTGCGACGGCAGCATGCAGATAGATCTGCCCCACGAACATCAGTATGATCCGTCAACGGGACACATGTCGCCGCCGCCCGAGCAGGCCAACTGGGCCGTGCCGCCCGATGTTGAAATTCACCCTGAAGGCAGTGTCGTCTATCACCTTCCCGAAGACATCAAATTCGAAGATGGCCATTTGTCGGTTCCCAACGAGCATACCGACTGGGCAGTACACCCGGATTATCACATTAATCCCGACGGCATGCATTTTACTCCTGACGGCGGTATGGAATTCCCTATGCCCGAGGGCGCGGAATTCATGCCTGATCAGGGATACATGCAGTTTACCCCCGAAGGTGCAGATTCGTATCTTCCGGAGCCATACCATATCGCTCCCGAGGGTGGCATGGCAATCGATACGCCTCCCGGAACAGAGTATATGCCCGAACAGGGAATTATCGATATCGATCCCGCACAGGGAGATATGGCCCCGTACTGCGGCCCGGGAATCGATATTCAGCCCGATGGTTCGGTGACTTTGAGTATGCCTGAGGGCACCCAGATTGATCCGAACAACGGAATGGTAACGGTTCCGCAGGCACAAACCGGCATGATCCTTCCCGACGGTATCTCGACAACCCCGGAGGGGAATGAGGATTTTTAGATATTGTTTTTCCGGTTGCCTCTGTCCCTATTATATTTTGTAGTCGGATTCTGAAACAAATGTGAAAAAAGCATGCCTTTATGCCTACTGTACTTAACTGACCTTTTTATATGCCGGTTGGTATCAAATGTATCAATTCGGCGCTGGAAATAGTATTGCATATGAAAAATTTGAAATTTATACTACTGCTATTATTATCTTTCTCTGTTCTTTTTGCGCAGAAATTTCCCAATAAACCTTCCGGCCCGGTCGCCGATTACGCAAACGTTATCGATGCCGGCACCGAACAAAAAATATCTTCTATTGCCCAGGCTCTGTGGGATCAGGCCGGTTTTGCTCTCGTTGTAGCAACCGTTCCAACGCTCGATGTGGATGAGACTTGGATCGAAGACTATACAAACAAACTGTATGAATCCTGGGGAATCGGTGCGAAGGGCAAGGATGAAGGAGCATTGGTTTTTCTTTCGCTTGATCCTCGCAAAGTGCGTATCGAAGTCGGCTATGGTGCCGAGGGGTATATCAACGATGCCAAGGCCGGAAGGATTCTGGATACGTACGGGGTTCCCCTGTTCAAGCAGGGTGATTACTCGCAGGGATTCATAACGGTGTCAGCAGCGCTGGCGCAGGTTATCGCCGAAGAAAAGAATATTTCACTCACTATGCCGCAACAGTATCGTGTTGCACAGAGGCCGGTGCCGCAATCGTCGCGGGGCCTGTCGCTGGGGAAGCTTATTTTGATGCTGATTGCCGGAATGTTTCTTATCGGAACTCCTTTCGGCCGGGGCATTCTGATGGGGATGCTTCTATCGGGCCTCCTGGGCGGCGGAAGAAGAAGCCACGGCGGTTTTGGTGGTGGATTCGGCGGTGGCGGTTTTGGTGGCGGTTTCGGTGGCGGCATGAGCGGCGGTGGCGGAGCGACAAGAGGTTTTTAGAGGCGAAAGTGAAAGATAAGATATAAGGATGGTGGATCCATTGACCAGTATCATTAATAAACCCGGGAGTTTTTCATGAAAGAAATAAAAGATCCGAAAGCATTGGCCCGTGAGGCGGCTGATGAATACAAAAGCTGTTATCGTGATAAGCTGGTTTCGGTTATTCTTTTCGGCAGTGCTGCCGGGGGTGATTTTGATCCAAAATCATCGGATATCAATCTTTTGATTATCCTGAATAAGGCAACATTGCAGCAACTTGAAAAGTCCGGGGCTATTCAGGAAAAATGGATGAAAAAGCGATTCACCCGGCCATTGTTTATGGATAAAGAGTATATCTCCCGCTCTCTGGATTCCTTTCCTGTTGAATTTCTCAATATGCGGGGGTGTTATGAAGTTTTGTTTGGTGAGGATGTTCTCGCTGGATTGACAATTAAAGACGAAGATCTCAGGTTGCAAATAGAAAGAGAATTGAAAGGAAAGCAGCTCCACTTGATGCAGGACTGGCTGGAAGTCCGGAATAAGTCGGGGAAAATAAAAGACCTTCTGGGAATTTCCATACACGATTTTGCTGCATCTTTCCGGGCTATGCTCCATTTAAAGGGCGAGGATGTCCCCAGGGACCGCTTGTCGCTGTTCGCTGCGATTGACAAAGCCTATAGCCTCGAAAAAGAACCGTTAACAAAAACCCTGCAGACATTTCAGTCGGGAGATAAAAGCAAGATGGCGGCAGTGTTTCCCGAGTATGCACAGGCAATTAAACAACTCACGGCTATAATCGATGAAAAATTTTAAATAGAGGAGATTGCAGTATGAAGGGAAGAAATGTTTTACTTATTATTATCGGCATTATTGTCGTGGTGGGATTTATTCTTATTCGCGGCTATATCGGTATACACAACCGCCTGGTGGATCTTGATGAAAATGTTAAGACCCAGTGGGCCAATGTGGAAACGCAGCTCCAGAGGAGGATGGATCTCATACCCAATCTGGTGGAGACAGTCAAAGGCTATGCGTCTCATGAAGAGGAAGTGTTGACTGCGGTTACCAGAGCGCGGGCGAGCGTAGCCGGAGCTAATACGCCGGCAGAAAAAATTCAGGCGAACAACCAGTTAACCTCGGCGCTCTCACGACTCCTTGTTGTTGTAGAACGGTATCCCGATCTGAAGGCAAACACCAATTTTCTCGCGTTGCAGGATGAGCTTGCCGGAACCGAAAACCGGATCGGCGTGGAACGGCGGCGCTATAACGAAGCGGCGCGAACATTCAACAGCACCATACGGAGAATCCCTTATACCTTTTTTGCCGCCGGCTATGAACGCGCCGCGCTGTTCAAGGCGGATGAAGGGGCAAAGGAATCTCCTAAGGTCAAGTTCTAAAAGAGAGGACGTATGAAAACAGTTGCCGTTGTGGGAAGTCGGAATCCGCAGGGTCGGACCGCGCAGGCGGTTAATGCCTTTTGTCAAAGTGCGGCGAAAGAAGCGAGCTCGGTCGATATTTTTATGCTCCCCTCGATGAAAATCGAGCGGTGCCGCCAGTGTGACAACCAGGGATGGGGTACGTGCCGGTTTGAGGGACGGTGCTGTATCGATGATGATATTCATCAGATCATTGATGCTATTGCAGAGGCGGATCTCGTGCTCTTTGCCACCCCGGTTTACTGGGGCGATCTGAGTGAAAGTCTCCGGGCCCTTACCGACCGTCTGCGCCGGATCTCCACAAATGAAAAGGGCACAACAAAATTCGCCGGAAAGAAAGCGATCGGAATCTGCGTTGCCGGCGGCGGAGGCGGCGGCGCACCCGAATGCGGCGCCTCACTGATCAAACCCCTTCTAACCACTGGATTCGATGTTGTCGATATGGTGCTTGCACGACGGCAGAACCTGGAAAGCAAATGTAAATATCTTGCCGCCCGGGCTGTTGAGCCGGCAAAGTGAGTTCTTCCCACGGAACTCACCCCAAAGCACACAAAGAGAAGGGAGAGAATGAAACGTTGAGAGGCGCTTCATATATCTCAGCAGCATTAACGCTTTAACGCACTAACCCGGTAACACGTCAACGCAACCCCAGTTCTTTCAGTTTTCTGGACAAATTAGATTGCGCCATGCCGATTGATGCCGCGGTTGCGGTTATATTGCCGTCGTGCTTTTTAAGTACTTCACCGAAATAATCTTTTTCGAATTTTTCACGGGCCGTTTTATAATCGAGCGAAGTATAATCTTTAAGTGAATTGGAATGGTTGTCTGCTGATGATCTTTGTACTGCCGCCACCGATTCTATCACCTGTTCATCAATGACCGGACTCTCCGAGAAAACCGCCGCACGGGTAACGATATGCTTTAATTCCCGGATGTTGCCGGTATACTTTCTCTGTGATAAAGCGGATAGAGCACTTTCAGAAAATGAGCGGTCGAGCTGCATATCGGTACAGACAGTCTTAAGCAGTGCTTCGGCCAGGAGCGGGATGTCATCCCTTCTTTTGTCAAGTGATGGTGTTCTGAGGATAAATGCGCAGAGGCGGTACCAGAGATCGTGTCTGAAAAGTCCCTGCTGGACCAGTGTATCGAGATCTTTATGGGTTGCTGCGACGATGCGCACGTTCACAAACACCGAACGAGTGCTTCCGAGACGGGAAAACTGTCCACTTTCCAATACCCTGAGAAGCTTTGCCTGTATTTGAAGATCCATGTCGGCGATTTCATCTAAAAAGAGCGTGCCGCCGTTTGCCTGTTCGATGCAGCCTGTCCGTCGGGCATGCGCGCCGGTGAAAGCTCCTTTTTCGTGACCAAAAAGCTCATCTTCGGCAAGCGTTACCGACATGGATGCTGCATTGGTAGCGACAAAAGGACCGTCTGCCCGTGTTCCTTCGTAGTGAAGTGCCCGGGCAACCAGCTCTTTTCCTGAACCCGAGGGGCCCATTATTACAACCGGTTCGGCAATGCCTGCGAGCTTGTCTACCTGACGGTACAGCTCTTTCATGGCCGGGGCGGCATATACCGGCTGGGGAAGATGCTGTCTGCTTTGTTGGGATACTTTATGTTTGAGACGTACGGCATCAAGCGCATTGCGCACGCATGCTTTTACCTGTATCAGCCGGAGCGGTTTTTCCATGAACTCATGAGCTCCCAGCTTGAATGCCTGCGCCGTTAATGCAACAGTGCCGTGACCGGATATCATTATCACCGGCATCTGTGGCCGCTCGATTTTGAGAAGCTTCAGAAGGTCGATGCCGTTTTCATCACCGAGTTTTATGTCGACTATAGCAAGATCGATCCCCTTTTTTACACAGTCTGTTGCAGCCTGGATCGTTTCGGTGGAATATACCTCATATCCCTCTTCTTCCAGAATCTCCTGCAAGCTCTCACGGATCGGTTCTTCGTCATCAACAACCAAAATTTTCATTATGTTATTCTCATTCATATTGTGTTTCTCCAAAAACATCCTGAGGAAAATCTATGTTTACCGTTAAATGCTGATTGTTTTCTGTGGTATCTGATTCTATGGAAACCGTGCCGCCCATTGTTTCGATAAGTCTTTTTACGACCGGCAGGCCGAGGCCGGTGCCCCCTTTTTTCAGGCTCACATAGGGAAGCCATATTCGTTCCCGGTCTTCATTTTTAACTCCCGGTCCGTTATCACGAATTGAGAGTCGTATTTTTGGGCCCTGAGTGTGAATATGGGCAATAATTTTTTTGGCGCCAGCTTCAAGAGAATTTTTCCAGATATTCAGAAGTATTTGATTCAAAAGATAAGGGTCGGCATCGATTGTTGCCGTTCCCTGCAAATCGGTCGTTATCTTTTGGGCCAAATCTCCCGAAACACTGCTTATTGCATCGTGAAGAGCTACTTTTTTCAAGTGGACTTCAGGTTCCCGGGAAAAGCTCCTGAACTGGTTGACCAGCCGTTCCAATACATCGAGCTGATTGTTTATCCGGGTTAGGAATTTATTAATGGTTTCGGGCGCCAGATTTTCCCCTTCGGCAACCCGTTCTTCAATTCGGTCGAGTGACAGGCGTATGGGCGTGAGCGGATTTTTGATTTCGTGAGCCATTACCCGGGCAATGTCCTGCCATGCCCGCTCCATTCCCTGTATTCGTGCTTTTTCTCTGAGAATACCGAGTTCTTCCTGAAGTGTTACGACGGCGTGTTCCACCGTTCCCAAAGCACCTCCCGAGGCGGGGACAACGTCGGCGTACATACCTTTACCGATTTGTTCGACAGTTCCGGCAAGATTTTTCAAGGGCCGGGTCAGGCGTTTCAGTGTCCAGAATGCAAAAAAGGAGAGTCCTAAAAGCAGGGCAACAGAAAACCCGAAAATACTGCGCCGTTGCTCATTGATGATTATGGGAATCAGAGCTTTCCATTGGCGGTGTCGTTCCAGGCACGCAACAATACTATCTCGTTCCGCTCCTTCCATATGCGTAAGTCCTGAACGGAGCAGCGGCTCAAGATCATGGTCGATACTCTGCTCGAGCGTGCTTGTCAAACGAGATACAAAGAGGCGCTGGAGCGGCAAGGCGATAGCGACAAAGAGCACGAAGGCAAGGATAAATATTTTCCATTCGAGTTCGAGTTTTTTAAACATAATTCTCCGGCAACATAACAGGTGTTAATAATTTGGCCATGGTGTAAAACACAGGCGATTGTCTTTCTATTCTTCGTGCAAAATGATAATCTTCGTTATCTTTCGGTGTCCCCAGATGCGGGGCCCAGGCTGCCGGCTTTGTCTTCCAGACTGTCGACTGCATCCTCCAGAATTTCAGCTGTTTTGCGGAGTTTTTCTGTTTCGGTGCGCAAATACACTACCTGTTCTTTTTTGCTGATATAGACGGTCTTTTGCTTTGGTGACGTGCCTGTGGATTGTGACGCCCTCTCGATGGCTCCATTAATGTCCTGCAAGGCAGGGGCAAAAGGGCTTTCTGGTGATGTTCCACTAACGGTTATCGTGAGCTTGAACATTGTGGACTCCTTGGATCGATATCGCAAGTTAAAATAATGGCAGGTATTTTATTTACCAATTTTTTCGTGTTCCATGCTGTGCAAGGTATCGTGATGGTTGTGTGACGGCATAATGATAATCAAAGCTCATGCCACCAAAACAGAATTGCCGCATTTATAGATAATTATCTCCAAAACTTCTCCAGCGCCATTTTTTTTCTTCACGCGGATTTAAATTAAAAATAATTAGTGATTATATATCAGCCATATATATCAATTCGATATGAATGCAGCGGAAGTTACCACAGGCGGCAACCAAATTTTCATCATACATAGACGGATTCGCAGGGATTTGGTTTCTGGATTGCATGGCATATCGGTTGCATTAGGGAGAACAAATTAAAAGATTAAAAGATTATTAAGGAGTTTTTTAATGGAGGCGGAGCTATGATAAAAAAAATTGATGGTATTTATTCGGCAATCGGAGTTTTGATATTCGTTTTAATTCTTCCGGTTACGGCTGAAAAAAAATCACTGCCTGCTGTTTCGGGGAACCTCAAGGGGGTTGTCCTGGATAACCGGACTCGCCGGCCGGTTGAAGGCGCTGTGGTGAAAATTATAACTATGGGATATGCTGATACCACCGACAGTGCGGGTACTTTTCAGTTTGATGGAGTACCGGTTGGGCATTGTGATATAGAGGTTAATTCCGATAAGCATGAGCTGCGGATATTCCCCAGTATAACGGTGAAATCCGGTGAGAATGACAGGATTGTTTTTGAGATCCGGAAAGAGGACCTGACCGTCAATCTGGATAAAGTGACCGTCAGGGGGCGGCGAGTCATGACAAAGTCATCAGGCCAGTTTAATTCGGTGCAGAAGCTTTCGCGGGATGAGGTCCTTCTTTCGCCCGGATCATCTCAGGATCCGAATCTGATCCTCCAGACACTTCCCTCGGTCGTATCGGGTACCGATTACGGATTCAATCGGTTTCTGGTTCGTGGGGGCAGGGATGATGAAAACATTTTTCTTATTGACGGCATCGAGGCGAATAACCTCAGCCATTGGGGAACTGCATTCGGTTCGGGTGGCGCCATTACAAAACTTCATGTCGATTTTCTCCGAACCATGGATTTCTATGCAGGGGGAGTGCCGACACGCTATCCTCCCAAGCTTTCATCAGTGACTGATATCCATTTCCGGGATGGTTCCATGGAGCATCAGAAATATCAATTCGATCTCAATATGGCAGGGGCTGGCATATTTCTTGAAGGTCCTATAGCTAAAGGAAAATCGTCCTACATGCTCAACATGCGGGTCAGCTTTCTGGATATTATGCAGCTCTTCATGGATTTTGGTGGAGTTCCCCAATACCAGAATGGCCAGCTCAAAGTAGCATGGAATGTCGATAAAAACAATAAATTAACGACAAACCTTCTCGCAGGTCATGAAATCATTGAGGTAACCGAAGAGGATGATGCTGAACATATTACCAGTGAAGGATATCATGCGATTGGTGGAATCGAATGGAGAAATCGGCATGGAATCTACGAGAACAAGCTTCTTTTTTCCGGGGAGTATCAGAAATTCGAAGAGACCGGAACCATGCATGACAGCATAATGCTCTGGGAATGGAAAAATTTACGAACCCGATTTCAGCTCAAGGATGATTATTCATTGTTTATACGCACCAGGGATGTCTTCAGCACAGGGTTTGTTGTCGAAAAGGAAGAATTCAAAAACGGCGTTGTCAATGAAGAATACTTTGTTTTTGCCGATACGGCGGGAGATTTATCCTACGACTATTATAAACATATGATCGATACGACTGTTGCGGGAGCTCCGGTCTTGTTTACAAGCGCTCAACACGTCGATCTTGAGGCTAAAAATAATAATTACCGGATCGGCGGCCATGCCGGTTATACGATGTATGCCGGTCCGGTAAAGGTCCATTGTGGTATTCGTGATGACTATTTTACGCTCTCCGAAAAACATGGAATTTCTCCACGCGGTGGCGTCGCACTCGATTTTGGAAAGGTCGGCACTTTTTCGATCAGCAGTGGTCTTTATTATCAGTTTCCCGCATATCTGGTTCATATCACTACCGATCAACTCACCAATGATGTTCAATTGTGGGATGTTGATCTGCAGAGAAATATGCAGGGGGTATTCGGTTATGAGAAGCAGCTGTCCGACTATGTTGTTCTGGGATCAGAATTTTATTACAAACTATACGACAAAGAGCCTCTTTACAGGATAGTATCGCCAGCAAATGCTCCCGGCAAAGGGATGCGACAAATTGTAATCAAGCCCGACCGGTACAGTGAAAAGAAAGCCTACGGGTTCGAGCTTTATATTCATAAAAAGAAGCTTGACAATTTGTATTATCAGTTTTCGTACACCTTCTATAATTCGCTTCAGGAGTATGAAAACAATGAATGGTACGTGTCGGATGAAAATCTTCGTAACTGTGCAAGCCTGATTCTGGGCAGCAATTTCAATAAAAACCATCGCCTCTCGATGAGATTTGATTTTTCGGAAGGACGGCCTTATACACCAATTGATCAGGAGGTGTCGTTCCTGAGTGGAGAGACGGTTTATGATTTTGCTGATGGCTGGAATTCAAAGCGGAGACCGATGAGAACAAAGCTTGCTTTGCGGTATGATGCTACCTGGTATTTCAGGTGGGGCAACATTACTTCATATTTCGAAATTAAGAATGTGCTGAACCAGAAAGATATTGTTGCGGAATATTATTCTCTGGGAGACAGGTTTCCCGAGGGTGAAATCAAGCAGTTTAAGGGACAGGGAATAATGCCGGTGGGGGGATTCAAACTTGATTTCTAAACTGTCCGGCAGTCACCGTTGATGCAAGATATCCATGGAGCATGTCCTGAAGGGCCATGCTCCGCTACTTAAGAGGGGCGCCGGTGTATACTTACTCAAACCCTAAAATTCTGCTCCAAGAGAAATGTAGGATTTGGGACTCTTGACATATGTCCGCCAGTCGGTTTTCCAGGCGCGGTCGAACCGGAGAATGAACATGCCTAAATTTGCCCGCAGCCCAAAACCGATACCGCCGTAGATATCCTGGGGCAGGGGAAAAAGATCGTGTTCATCTCCTTTGCTCCATGCATTTCCGACATCGGCAAATACTGCGCCGTTTATATACCGGAACGCAATCGGCAGAGGCCAGGCCAGAGAAAATTCTCTCACAAAGGGAAAGCGGAATTCTACATTTGCAACGGCGAAACGGGGGCCGGTAATATCAAGGTAGTTCCATCCACGGAAAGGTACGACGAACTCCGAATAGAAAATGTTGTTGATATTGGCTTCATAGTTTTCCCGGTTTGGCGGATCAAAGAACAGCCAGTACTCGTTGCCGCCAAGGAAAAACTGCCGTGCAGGACGATTTTTGTCCAGCGGGAACGATGCACCCGCGGCAAACTTGGTGGCAAGAACGAATTTCCTGGCAAAATGAAAGTATTTCCTGAAATCAAAATCGAATGAAATAAAGGTTCGGTCGACTATATCCAGAGGCGGTGATGTCACGAGCCGTGCCTCGGCGCGGGTTCCGTTTACCGGGCCGGTGATACCCCAGACAATATTGTCGAACGTGGCGGATAATGAAGGAAGAATAATATAAAATGATTCGGGGCTGGTACTTTCTTTCTCCAATGAAAAGTTATGCAGACGATACCGCTGGCGCTGGATATAGGAGATATAGGAATTAAAACTGATCCGCGAAAACATCGAAAAGGGATAAGAAAGATGGAGAAGACCACCGGCTTTGGTGTCGTGGTAATAAAGCTCCGATACGATAACAAGTGAGTCGGAAGATGTTTGGGCGGAATCATTTTCTTCGGGGGCAAGAATGCCACTGTATGTATAATCCCGGTTGAAAAAACCACCAACACCGAAATCGAGGCGATGTTCGAGGTTGAGATAGGACGCGAAAACATGGGCATACTCGTCAATCTTCCCCTGCACATCACCGGCAAGCGTTATTCGATGATTTCCCATGACATCACTGAGAACAATCTGGCCTGCCCCGCCGTATCCATACACCGAATTTACGGCAAGACCAACCGACACCATATCGGGAGAAAATTTCAACCGATAGGGTTCCGAATCCATGTCTTCAAATGAAAATTGTTCTTCTGTTTCCGAGGAATCGGCAGTTTTCGAAGTGTCGGTAAGTGAATCCTGCTCCACACTGGCTTCGGCAATTTCTGTTGGTGCCGATGATTCCGAAGAATCGTTTTCGATGCCTGTAACGGTTGTATCGGTTGTTGTCGACGAATCCTCAGGAGCGGGAGGAGTTTCTTTTTCGACAATTATGTCCGATGATGCGAGAATGGTGGTGGCGGTGGTGCTATCTGAGGTGCTGTCGGTCAGCTCTTTTGTCGTCGCAATACTGTCGGCTCGGTGAGTGGAATCTTTGATCGCGGTTCTCCGGTCAAAGAAATCGAGTGTCGTATCCTGAAGGCACTGAGCCCACCAGGTGAGTGTTAGTGAGCTGTCTTTTCTCTTTTCCAGGGGTTTTTTCATAACCCAGATATGCCATCCCTGCTTCTGAAACAGGCAAAAAGCAATCGTCTTATCGTTCCGGGCCCAGTCGGGGTCGAGGCACCCGCCGATAAAGTCAGTGATGGGCCGGCCACTGTCGGGGGTAGCAAAGGGGGCAATATACATATTATTAATGCCGTTTTTATCGGAGATATACAGTATATGCTCGCCGTCGGGAGAGAAAGATGGATTGGTAGCATTATATTTTGCATGTGTTAACTTTCTCGTTTTCTGTGTTGCGATATCGAAATGATAGAGCGAATGGACCGGTCTGAACCGGCTGTCACGATTGCGATAGATAAGGCCTGTTGAATCCTGAGCACTGTAGATAATCCCTTTGCCGTCTGGGGAAAATCGAGGATTTGACTCATAGGCGATTGTCGAAGTCAGGCGGGTGAGAGAATCCGACTCGAGGTTGTAGAGAAACAGGTCACTGCGATCTTGGCGCAGGCCGATGAAAACAATCGATTCTCCGGAAGGTGACCAGTCGGGAGAACTGATAAGTGAAAAATCGGGTGAGAGAACCCTTACGTTACTTTTGTCATAGATATTTATAATGCGGATTTCGTCTTTGCCTTTACGGCCCGAGACAAAGGCGATGCGGTCGCTTTCGGGCGACCAGCTCATTCCGCTCCGGAAGGGATGAAACGATTCAAAGTATCCGCCGTAACCATACTGGCTGATTTCGGTGATTGTTTTCCCTTTGAGATCGGTTACAATAATGCGCGTGTAATCTCGTTTGTCGGAAAAGTAGGCGATTTTTGTTCCATCGGGAGAGAGACGCGGTTTAAGATTGAAGTTGCTTTTTGTTTTTTTGGTCGATGTCAGGGCTCGTGCCGTATGTTTAGGATTGTCCCGGCGACCGATTTCAGGCCAGTAGATGCGCCGTAACTGTTGGCGCCATTCTTTACCGAGTTCTTCAATTGATTTGTGAAATATGTTTTCAAGACTTAATTCGACATTTTTGGAATCCCGAAAAGCTTTCAGAAACCCCGAAAAATTTTCCTTGCCCCGGGTTGCTTCAAGAAAATGGAAAAAGGATTGTCCCCCTTTATAAGCCATGTAGCCACCCATCTGATAGCCGGGCATGGGGATCGAGCTGTTGATAGCCCGGTCCATCAGAAACATATCCGACTCCACATTCCAGCCGCTCGAAAGATATTCCGCAGTTCCTTCGGCAAACCAGAGCGGCATCTGAAGGCTGGATGAACGAACCAGGGAGCTGCCGAATTGATCGTATATTATGCCGTATTGAAACGCATGAACCAGCTCGTGATGTAACACATGGCGGTAATCTTCGTAGGAACCGGTGAAGGGAACCACAATTCTGTTTTTAAACAACTCGGTAAAACCACCCACGCCCTCGGGAAGGATCTCCATGATAATGTTCGTTGATTTAAAACGATTCGGGCTGTTGTAAATGATAAGCGGCACCGGTTTCCGATGCTTGAACCCGAAATCTTTACTTAATTGTGCATATGCTTTTTCTATCCAGTATGCAGAGATCTTTGGAATATCACCCTGGTTTTGGTGATGATAAATTTGAAAATGGGGCGTTGTTGAATAACGCCACTCAAGATTTTCATATTGTACCTTGTTTTTTCCAAAGCCGAACGACAAAGAACACAGAAGAAACACCAGTGAGAAGATAAATGCTGTTTTTTTCATAACCCTGTTATATATTGTTAGTAAGTACTAAAATTTTCTACACTTATGCAGAAATTATCTATCCTGTTTTCATGTAGTATTAATTCGTTTAAGCGCACAAGAATATTTTTTGTAAGATACAATATGACAACAAGTGTTCATCGATCTATACCTTATTGTATATAACATTATATATTACATGAAGTATAAAAAAAATTAAAAATGAGTATCATTATAGTTAAAAAAGATCAAGAGGAAGATACGGCGGGTATAAAAAAAATAAAAAAATGCTTGCACTGCCGCCTGCAAATTTTATAATAGATATATACGACAAAGTAAGTGTGACTTTGACTTTCTCTTGTTTATTCTCTTGACTGCCTCTTATAACGGAAGTATTTTGATCTTATATAAGAGGCCAAGGGTTGAGGAGATTTTCTATTTTAAACGATCAACTGACATTGTCTCAGTGCAACAAATCCCAATTGACGAGTAATACTATGGTGAGAAAAAGAATCGTCCGGTTAGCTGCCGTTCTCTTTTTCTGCACAGCGGGCTTGGTGTTCGCCGGCAGAAAAATTGTCGTTCCCCATGATTTCCCTACGATCTACGCGGCCATAGGAGAAGCCGATGAGGGGGATACTGTATATGTCAAGAAAGGGGTTTATCGTGAAAACATTGCTCTCGCAGACAATATCGTGCTGATGGGGCAGGACATGCAGAAAACGGTTATCGACGGCAGTCGAAGAGCTCCATGTATCATAGGAGCTGACGGTGCGGTGATAACCGGATTTACCATCCGTAATGGAACTACCGGTATCTTGTGCAAAAATACCCGGCCAATTATTGAGCGAAATCTGATCGTCGATAATAAAGGAACCGGAATTCATGCCCTTATTTCGCTTCCCGATATAAACAACAATATTATCTACAGAAATGAGTGGACCGGTATTTTCCTCGAAAGTGTGCGGGGAACGCGGACATCGATCAATCATAATGTTATTATTGAAAACGGCTATTGCGGCGTTTTTTGCGCGCACAGGTCGGAGGTTTTGATAAGAAATAACATTTTTTACGAAAACAGGCAGTACGCGGTGTATGTAGGGCCCGGTGCCACTAAAACGCGTATTACATATAATGATATATATAGAAACCGAAGGCCCTTTAATCCTGATGCTGTCATTAATAAAACAAATATTTCAAAGGACCCACTGTTTATCTCTCCCGGTCACCCTCAATATAACTATTTCTGCAAACCTGTAAGCATATGTAAAGGTAAAGGCGAAAACGGTTCTGATATCGGACTGATAACCAAACAGATGGTTGCTGTTATGAGTACCGATAAGGATGGTGACGGTATTCTTGATGATATCGATCAATGTCCTGATGTTGCCGAAGATAATGATGGGTTTGAAGATGAAGACGGATGTCCCGATTATGATAACGATAAAGATGGAATCTACGATACGGAGGATGAATGTCCCAATGATCCTGAAGATCGTGACGGCTTCCAGGATATGGATGGCTGTCCTGATACGGATAATGATAAGGATGGTATTCCTGATGTTGCCGACGGCTGTCCCAACAATCCGGAAACCATTAATGAATATAAGGACGAAGATGGCTGTCCTGATGAAAAGCCGCAGGAGATCAGGCAGAAGCTTATTCTTCGAGGGGTGAATTTTAAAACGGCAAGTGCGGAGTTGCTTGAGGAATCCTATTATGTTCTTGAGACGGTATATAACAGTCTCGAGGCATATCCCCACATAAAAATAGAAATCGCCGGCCATACCGATTCCGAAGGTGGCGATTCATACAATATGGCACTTTCTGTCGATCGAGCCAAGGCAGTAAGAAATTATCTGGTTATGCGAGGTATTGCTGAAGATAGAATAATTGCCCGGGGATATGGCGAGACAAAGCCTGTAGCATCAAATGAGACTGCTGAAGGTCGCGCTGAAAACAGACGGGTTGAAGTAATTCCTATTAAATAAGTTTACGATCATTTTTAACGAGGTCAGGTGGGTGTGAAAGCTCTTGGTATTGCTAAAAAACGGTGTGGTGTTTTTATAGCATGTTACTCCCTTGTAAGCCTTTTAGGTGTCGGTCCTGCGTTTTCCTACGTTGGAACCGGTGGATATGATGCGCCCTATTTCCAGGCCGATTTTTACCAGGATCTTGGCGATTATACCTCGGGGCTGGTCAACCCCGCGCTTCTCTACCGAGTCAACCAGATCCATTTTGATGCCGGTTTTTACCGCTGGGCCCTTGGGCACTGG
>WJLZ01000068.1 GCA_014728215.1 Chitinivibrionales bacterium | reverse complement strand
TTGATCCCGGCAAAGGCGATGGGAAAGAGGCCCACCGGGGTGAGGACCGAAAAGCGGCCGCCGATATCGGGCGGGATATCGAAGGTCGTGAGTTTTTCCTCTTTTGCCATATTGTGAAGGGCTCCTTTTTTCGGATCAGTGGTGACCACAATACGCGATGCCGCTTCTTTTTTTCCATATTTTTCTTCGAGCCATTTGCGGACAATGCGAAAGGCAATGCCGGGCTCGGTCGTGGTTCCGCTCTTTGAAATGACATTGACCGCGATGTCATTCTGATCGACCAGTTGCTTGAGGTCGGCAAGATAATCGGAATTGACCTGGTGTCCGGCGAAAATGACCCTTTTTTTCCGAAGGTCGTCGAAGGACGAGAGCATGAATTCGATCGCCGCCCGGGCCCCGAGATAAGACCCGCCGATGCCTATACAGATAAGAATGTCGGCTTTGGACTGGAGCTCGGCTGCCTTTGACGATATTTTTTCGAGATGGCCCTTATCAATTGTTTTCGGAAGATCGAGCCATCCGAGGAAATCACTCCCCGGCCCGTTCTTCTGCTTAAGCATCTTCTCTGCTGTTTCAACCGAACGGTCGTAAGCATTTCTTTCATCGGTTTCAATTATATCCCGCAACGGACGGTCATCATAGGTTATTTTTACTGCCATTTTCTATTCTCCTTACCGGATAAAATTTAATGTATAGTCGGTTGAGTTTTTTGAGGCATTTTTTTACTTTGCATGACCGGCCGCGACAACGACATCATGATCGTGCCTTCCTTGAACAGCGTTACGGTGCCGGTTGATTCTGATATGGTGATAGCCAGAGCTTTGGTGCATACCGTGATCATGGCGGCTGCGACATGTCTTGAGCCGTACCCGCTCGGAAGAGGCTCGATTTCACCCTGTGGACGAAGAAAACTTCCCGCAGAAAGAACGATACCGTCACCGGTAATTACAAAAGCGCCGTCTATGGACGAAAATTCCTTGATCGTTTCATCGAGGCCAGGGTCCATGATATTCCGTTCGGCCTCACTGTACCCCCTGAATGGATTGATAATCAACTGGCGGACATAGACATTAACCGTGTTGGTATCTCCCAGCACGAAGATTGTTCCGGTCGGTTTTCCCTCCCGTCCTTCAACGGCAATTTCGCCGGCAATACCAAGTACCCGCTCGAGCACCTCAGGCTTGACATCAGGTGGAAGCAGGCTGCGGGTTTCGGTAAAGAAAAATTCGTATTCCCGTCCGATGTCAAGGGCGACCAGGGTGTCGAAAACACCGTTTTTCGGATTGCCGCACACACAAACAACTTTGTCTTCACGGCTGATAAGATTCCGGGAAAGCCCTAAAAGAATTCCGATTTTAATCTGACCGATCCGTTCGGAGAGCATGGGCGGGGCCTGAATGATCGCATGGATTCTCCGGTCTTTTTCATCGAAACGGGCTTTGTTACTTGTAGCAATTATCAGTTTCTGGCGAATCCTCAGCTTATCCAGAAAGTCATTATCCCTCACCGAATCGGCAAAGACAAATACGGCTTCGGCCTTGATATCACGGGCCAATGCTATGGCATTTCGCAACACCGGAGCGGGAACTGTTTTTTTCTGCTGACGAACTTTTTTCTGTGCTACCGACCGCTGGTCAAATGACGATACCACCGACCGCACATCAACCGGCCCCGGTGTGTTCAATATCTGTTCGCGAACAATATCCGATTTAAAGCATGAGGCTATTTCCGAGAGAAGGGAAACTTGTTTTCCGCTGTCGATATCTTCATCACGAACAAGTACCAGCACGATGATATGGGCAAGCGCTCCCCGGGCGGCGTCGTATTTGATACCCGAAACGCTTCGGCCAACAGCAATCGCAAATTCATCCTTTATCGCCGCGCGGGCCTGAGGAATTGCTATTCCCTGGCCGATGAATGTCGAAGCGGATTCCTCCCGTTTCAACAAATCGTCAACAATCGCCTTCTGCTTCCTGATCCCCATGGCTTTGCAAAGGGTCTGAGTCATTTCTTTTAACGAATCGGTTTTGTCTTTCAATTCAAGATCGATTACTGTCCGGACTTTTACATACTGATGAAATGCCACGTAATTTCCTCCTTAATCGACATTAAGCAATGCCGCATAATACTTGACAGCAAACTGTTTCCGGATAACCGCCTGCATGTTCCTGAGTTTTACCGCACTCATGCGACTCAACACCCGAATGCCGTCTTCAATGATATCATCTTCCGATAACGATTCTATTGTTTGTAAATTTCGTTTCTTTGCCTGCAATTTTTCTATTACCGATGAAATCTGTGGTTTTATTTCGGAGAGTTTCATTGCACGATGATCGTTCATTATATGGGCAACGATACTTGCAGGAAATATCCGGTAGAGAGCCAGCAGCCGGTTGTAGATTTCTATGCTGATTTTTTTCATGGCCGTGCGATTTGCCCAGAACTCATTTGATGCTTTGGGGTTATGCAATGCTTTGAGATCGACAATATCGTTTATCGCTACCGGTTCTCCAACATCGACATACACACTGCCGTATCGTTTTCCAAACCGGTGGGCAAAAATGAATTTGCTGAACGCAACGGCATCAGCACCGAAATAGTTGATATTACCCATGGCTTTTTTGAAAAAGCTGTTTTCCTGGGCCCTCATTTTCTTGCCCTTGAGAAGGGTATCGAAATATTCTAGTTCGGGAAGCTGCTCATAGGAAATGGAGCACGGAAGGTAGAGATAGGTTTTTTCGGGGTTGCGCGCCTGCGCCAGAACCGCGGCACCGATGATAACCTGTTTCATCTCAAGCATTTTGCCGCTGTAGCTGCGCCCCATCTCCGGGAACACAATCACATTATCATCCTGCTCCAGCATGCTGGAAACCTGATTACATAACGTGAGAATATAGGAGCGATTGTTTGCCCTGTGGCGTTCGACAGGGAACGCTCCCCATTGCTTGAATTTGTCCCCGATAATCGGTAAATTCGTAAGGTTATCACCGGCGGCAAATCTGAGATTATCGATACCCATCCGGTTAAGAAGACTTCCGATCAAAAAATAATCAGCCTGACTTCTATGACTGCTGGCAATCATGATCGGTTTGTCTTTGAGCGTGGAAAAATCTATTGAAGGCCTGTTTATACATACTGTATCGAAGGCTTTTTTAAAGAAACTATCGACCGAACCACTTACAGTCTCGAGCGCCTGATGATATGATTTCATAGCCCCTCATAGAGGATAAATAAAAATGTTAATCTAAGAAAATATGATCTGAAGGCAGTAAAAAAAAAGTATTAGCGCCGATTAGTGGTATTCACTTCACCATGACGGTGAAACAAAATCTCTCATAAAAAATCGAGTAGGAGAAGAAGACGGGCCGTACGGTTCGCCTTCTTCGTCCTCTCACACCACCGTGCGTACGTTTCCGTACACGGCGGTTCGAGATTGATTACGGATTGTTAGAAATCGTGTTAACAGTGACACGAGTCCCATGTGTTCAAAGTCAGCGATCTTGAATGCCTTGTTCATGTGAGACGCCCCGGCATTCCACCAGGGGCCTCGCCCATTCCCCGCGGATTTCCACGCAGTCTCGGCATCTAAACCCCGTTTCATCAAGCTTTCCTCTCTCGTTTTGGGTCGTTTCCATTGTCGCCACTTAATACCCCGCAGTTTGCGGCGTATCCAGGTCGATTCACCTTAGTATGACCGCTGCTGACTTCTGACGATTCATCCACTGCCCTTGCGGGCAGCGTAGTGAGCGAACACAAACCGTCAGACCTCCCAAGGTAAGACGCGTGGCTTTCCTCCCATACACCCGTTGCATTTACACAAGCTCAACTCCGGATGACTTCGGGCTTCGCATCTTTTAGCCTGCTCGCCCAGTCGGCTTGTGCCTCATATGCACTTCGTGTGCCTCGGGCCGGGAGTTTGCTTACACCTTCCTTCAGATTCCATCTCGCGATAGACACCCTTGGTGTTCGGCTATGGGTTCCCGTCATCAAGGCCCCAAGGGGAACTTCCATCCCCCAAGTCACTTCCCGCTTTGCTTTCGCGCCGCGGTTATCCAGCGCCGCCATGGCGCTGCGCGCCATGCTTGGCGCACTAAAAAAAGGGAAAGGAATGCTCCTTTCCCATTAGATTACTGCTATGTAAGAGTATGGTTATTAAGAGGCAGCAGCCTCTTTTTTGTTCTTCTTTTCCATTTCAGGCAGATCGATCTGGATGCTTTCGTCTTCCCGCTTCATCTGCTCAATGAGATCTTCACGGCCGATCACCTGCAAATGACGAATACGCTTGTACTCGTTCCGGTGGGTCTGACAATATTTAGGATAGACATACTGACGCGGATAGATCTTCACTTCAAACTGATGATCGCACCCTTCCAATGCACAGGTCAGAACCATGGTCACAACTTCAGTATAGCTGTGCTTATAAGTCTGATTCTTGATGTTAACATCTTCAGGCTTTGTCCTTTTTCTGATCCGATACCGGTCTTGGCGGTGCTCAGGACAATATTTTGAGATATGGATACCAAAAAAGATCTTTCCGCATCCCGGATACTGGCACCTCTTTTCACGAAGCTTCTGTCGCCGCCTCGATTTGGGCAACTGCATAGACAATCTTCTCCTCTCTTAAAAGAGCGTAAAAAGTGGTTAATTTTAAAAAATTTACCGCAATTAAATTATTTAGCGGCGATAGTAATATATCGATATTTTTGAAAAAAAGCAAGACATTCAGCAATCTTCTTTTTGAAGTCCCCACCCCAGCCCTACACACCAAACACAGTAACACATTGAAATAAAACATGTTAAAACCCGATCTATTGAGCTGCAAAAATGTCTGATTTTTTAACCCCGACTTGACTTTTTGACAGGTCATTCGGTCAAGTGGCCACGGCATTTCAGGTTTTCCGTCTCATCAAATATAACAGAACAACAAGCCCTTTTTCCGCTCACCTTCGCCACCTTGTTATTTTTTTGAAATCAGCGACTTACAGGAAACAGTACCCGCTCCTGTCGTTTATTTGTATTTCGATTAGTACCAGCGAAAATTGCTCTCTACTACATATTGAAGGACAGTGTCACGTGAACACCATATAGGGTAGAAGCATTATCGGAGCTGGAAAACCCCGTATTTACCTAACAAATAAGTTGACAGGGTATGGATTCTTTTTCTATACTATAGTAGGCCTTACGCTCAATTATTACCCCTAACTGCCCGTAATAGTAGTTATTATGCAAATCAACCACAGCAAAAAAAGCCCTGGAGATTCTGTAAAAACGATTAAACTGCCCTCAATGGCATCACGGCAATGGGTGGAAGACAATCTTGAACTGCTCCACACCGCCCCGGCCGAGGATCTCCATCTTGATTGCGCCAAAACCTCCAGTGTCGATTCTGCCGGCATTTCATTTATTACCCTGCTTCAGTCGATATACCGGAAAGCCGGCCATGAGGTAATTCTGGAAAATGCTTCAGACAATCTTCTCTCCACGATGAAACAGTGGGGGAAAGCTGTTCATACCGAACCCGATTCTAAGGCAGATGACCGTTCGATATTCCTGAAAGCCGGCGACAAGGTAATTGAAATTAAAGACCAGCTTATGCAGGCCTTTTCGATGCTGGTGGAGATTTTATATTGGAGCGGCCCGGGTCTTTTAAAAAAAAGGGATTTTCGCAAAGGTGTTCTCGGTGAGCAGATGTTTCATCTTGGCTATCAGGCTGTTTTAATCGTTTTGCTTCTTGCATTTCTTATCGGCCTGGTAATTGCCTGGCAGTCTGCGATACAGTTACGGACTTTTGGCGCCGGCGTTTTACTTGCACCGATGGTTGGGTGGGGTATGATACGCGAGTTTGGCCCTCTTATGACCGCGATTATTCTTGCTGCCCGGACCGGCAGTGCAACCACGGCCGAGATTGCAACGATGAGTGTGGGTGAAGAACTGGATGCGCTCCAAACAATGGGAATCAACCCCGTGCAATTTGTTGTTATGCCGAAATTCTGGGCAATAACATTTACTATGCCCCCTCTTGCCATGCTTGCCTCGGCTATCGGAATTCTCGCCGGTCTTCTTGTTGCCGTGAGTTATCTTGACGTTGCACCGAATGTCTTTTTCACTGAGCTGTTCTCGTTCACCATGTTTAAAGACTTTATGGTTGGTTTCTTAAAATCGATAGTCTTTGCCTGGCTTATTATCTGGATCGGATCCTATTACGGTTTTAAGGTAAAGGGTGGGGCCGAACAGGTCGGCAGGGGAACAACAGCCTGTGTTGTAACAACAATTTCAGTTATCATTCTGGCAGATGCAATCTTTTCATTCATATAATAATTATGAGCGAACAACCGATAATATCCTGTAACAATCTGACGGTCAAGTATGGCGAAAAGGCCGTGCTCCATAATATTTCCACAACCGTACCCTCTTCTGAGATACGGGTCATTCTGGGGTCGTCGGGATGCGGCAAGACCACGCTCTTAAAAACAATAATCGGCCTTATCAAGCCCTATTCCGGATCGGTCCGGTTGTTTGGAACAACGATGCAGGACCCTGACTCGCCTGAGACCGAAGAGTTATTGAAAAAAATCGGGGTATTATTTCAAAACGGTGCGCTCCTGGGAAGCCTGACAGTCGCCCAGAACCTTGCCCTTCCCCTGCAGATGCATACGAAATTATCCCAGGATATTATCGATGAAGTGGTTCAGTTGAAATTGACCCAGGTTGATTTGCCCCATGCAGGGGAGCTGTATCCCGGCGAACTTTCGGGCGGCATGCGCAAACGCGCAGCACTTGCCCGCGCCCTGGTTCTGGATCCCCCGCTCATCTTTTGCGATGAACCGTCCGCCGGCCTCGACCCGGTGACTTCCGCAGCTCTGGATGAACTCCTCCTGAAACTTCGGGAAATACTCGGAATAACAATTGTCGTGGTCACCCACGAACTGCTTTCTATTGAAAAAATATCGGATAGTATTATATTCTTACATAAAGGTCATGTGCTCTTTGACGGGCGTTTTTCGGATGCACGTAATATCGATTCCGGTCCCATAAGCGATTTCTTCAACCGGAAGCAAACCGATTATGACATTCCCGAATCAAATAGCACAACCTCATCCACAACGGAGAAATAATGAGTCTGACTGTATCCCAGCGAGCCCGATTGGGAGTATTTTTAATTGCCGGTGCAATATTCACCGGCCTCTTTATCGTCACTACTGTTGGAATCCGCCTCCGGGAGCGGGAAAAAGTTTATTATGCAATCTGGGAAGGCGAATCTCTCAGCGGACTCGAACCCGGCGCGGCGGTCAAGTTTCACGGCATTCGCATCGGAAAAGTCGAAAAAATCTCCTACAACCCGAAAAATCTTCAAAAAATCAAAGTTGCCATGAAAATCCAGCATGATTTCCCCATGAAAGAAGATATGGTCGCCCAACTCTATATGATGGGAATAACCATGCAGCTTTATATCGATATCCTCGGTGGATCGTCCGAAGCCGATCTGCTTCCTCCGCAATCGGTTATCCCGACCAAACCGTCAATGATGTCGGCTATATCCGGAAAGGCTGAAGTTATTGTGGCTAAGCTCGAGCAATTGCTCAATAACATAAATACCGTCACCCATCCCGACAGCCTCAGAGCAGTCAAAGAAATTATCGATAATGTTGCGGTCATTACCGGGGATGCAAAATCATTTTTGGATAACGTCAGGCCGAATATCGAGCAGATATCCAATTCTGCACAGAATATTTTCACCTCAGTCGACAGCATTGCGCTCGATATCAAGAAGGTGGCCAATGAATTGTCGGGCACTATCGAAAAGGGAAACACCGCCGGAATCTTGACCTCGGTCGATTCCACAATGCGTTCATTAAGAAATATTTCAGAAACTCTGGATCTTACCCTTAAGCAGAGCCGTGAAGATATCATGGTATCGTTGATCAACCTTCGTGAAGCCTTGGAAAATGCGAATGAACTGACCAAAATGCTGTCCGAAAACCCATCCCTGCTTATCCGGGGAGACCAGAAAAGAGAAAGAGATTTCAGATGATACGTCCGAAAGCATGGGCTAAAACAGCCGGGATCTGTCTCGGTATATTACCACTTGTTCTCTGCACCGCACCGCCTGTAAAAAAGTATTATGTCCTGAATTATCAGCCGATGCCACGTAATAATCGAGTCTACGCTCATACCTATCCCTATACCATACGTCTGAAAGAGCTTGACATCGAAGAAGCATATGCCCGGCCGCAAATAGTCTACCGCCAAAGCGCCTTTCAGCTTCGGTATTACCATTACCGGGTGTGGGCAGTCAAGCCTACCCGTATGCTGACCGACCTGATTCAAAAGCACCTGCTTTCGGAGAATCTTGTCAGCCATGTAATACGTCGGTTCGATGAAGGTAAGCGACCCGAGTATGAACTGAGCGGTGTTATTGAGGCTATTGAAGAATATGACAGTGACGAGATATGGTTTGCACACCTTGCTCTTCGCCTGAAATTCACCCGTCTCAGTGATGGAAGAACTATTTATACCCGCCATTTTGATAAACGAAAAAGAGTTTTCGAAAATAACCCCGAAAATATTATTAAAGAAATGTCGGCTATCATGGAATATATCATGAATCAGGCAATCCATGATATCGATGTCATTTTGGCTAAAGAATTCGGTATTTCTTCGCCCACAAGTTCCGGCACATCAGAATCAACCGAATCGCAACACTCCATCCCGGAAACATCTGATGAATAACCTACGCAATACATTACTATCTCGAATCCCATATTTTCGCAGATATGATTACCGGCTGTTTATTATTGGCCTTTGCCTTGTTTTTCCACTCCTGGGCGCACCGCCGCCCGACCTTCCTGGAGAAGATATTACCGATGAATATTCACGGCAAATCATACCGGAAGACAGCGTCGAAGCCAAAAAGCCGACCATTACCCCCGAATCACCAAACTGGCTTGAAAAGGTGTCAAAGACCTGGGACGCGCCGTCGCTGGCAAAACAGCTTGCCGCAGACCACAACCCTACTCCTTTGGGTAAAGGCGCTGTCTATATACCATACATGACAAAACCGTCACTCGAACCGGAAATCGAGATTATCAATGATAAAGGAAAAGTCATGGTTTCCGGCAAACCGGGAAATAAATACAATCTCATGCCGGGCACCTATTATGTCATATTCGGAAGCGGGCCTCATAAAACCAGAATGGTTCGCAGCGTAACGATCATCGAAAGTAAAGTCGTGCCTCTCATTCCCGATTGGAGTGGGCTGGTAATCGATGTTGTCGATCGAAATAACACACCCATTCCGGGCGAGTACGAAATTGCCCGTATCGACCATTTTGAAACCTATGGACGGGGATATGGGCGCGAACCGGATCTGGGTGAAGAGCTCAAAACGTGGATTCTCAAGCCCGGCATCTACAAAATATACGGCATCGGCGACAGCTACAACACGCTTACAAACTTTGTTACCGTCCGACTCCTGCCTGGAGAATTGATTAATTTTATTCTGGTGCAGAACAATCCCGAAGAAATGGTCATCGAAGGCGGCGGGATTGTCTATGCCGAAGCGAGTAAAAAACTCACCAATAACTGGAAATATGGTTTCGATGTTGGGGGAAGCGTGGATTTCAATGCCGAAAACGATAAGGAAAACGATACCTCGGTAACATCGACCTCGATCGCCCTCCTTCTTAATGCACGGCTCAATTACAAAAAGAATCCGATCGACTGGATTTCCAACATTAATCTCAATGAGGGCATTGATTTTTCCAAGTTGATGTTGTCCCGGCTCGACAGCAAAACCGATGAGCTTCGTCTTTTTTCAATTTTTGTGTGGCGCTTTCTTCCCTGGCTGGGTCCCTATGGAAGGATGGAAACCAATACCGAAATATTTCCATCCTATGCCCGGGCGCCTGAAACCGCAGGGAAACATTATTTCCTGAAACTCAATTCGGATTCGACGTTAAAGGAAATCGATTCTCTTCCTCCCAATTCATCCCTTCTGCAGCCGGCGTTTTCTCCTTTCAAACTGGAAATCGGTGCAGGAGCGAATTTTAATATCTTTAACACACGTTATTTTGATCTGACAATTCTTAGCGGCTTCGGCTTTTCTCAGGAATGGCGTTGGAACGAATCGGTAATTGCCGACACAATCATTGTCGATTCCACCGATCAACTGCTCTATTCACGGTACCGGGACATTACCGACAACGACAAAAGCAGTAACATAGTCAGGCGGGTACATTATCCGTCTTCGCCGGATTACGGCCCCGAAGCGGCGCTTAATTCCACGCTCCGCCTTGGACGCCTTGCCACGATTAAGACCGAACTCGAGGTTCTTTTTCCTATCCGTACGGGGGAAGAAATGAGTTTCAAACCACAGCTTGACTTCAGGAACACCCTTTCCTGGCGGCTGTTCAGGGCCATATCACTTGTCTATGATTACCGGTACCAGCTTCAGCAACCGGTCGATCCCCAGGCGCGGATCAATGAATCGAGACATCAGATACTGATCCAGTATTCCTATTCGAGCAGGTAGGAGATAGAACGTCGTAAGGGTGTTCAATTGAATGCCCTTACTATCCCTATCCTCCACACCCCGGCCGACGCCGCAGGTGCGGAGACAAATTAATAGTTATTGACCATCGCGGCGATATTTTTCATCTGATCGACACCATCCTTTTGCCGCAACAGATTGCCGGTTACGATAATATCCGCTCCCGCCCGGAGTTTTTCTTCCGCGGTATCGGCATCTCTGATTCCACCGCCCACAATAAGCGTTGCATCAGTAGATTTACGTACCATGGCGATCATCTCTTTGGGCACACTCTGTTCGGCGCCACTGCCAGCCTCAAGATAAATCATTTTCATTCCCATGTATTGTGCTGCAAGCGCATGGGCAGCGGCGATCATGGGTTTGTTCCGGGGAAGAGGACGGGTGTTGCTCATGAACTCGACAGAGGAAACAATCCCCGACTCGACAAGCATGTAGGCGGTAGAAATGGGCTCGATACCCATCTCTTTTATCATAGGGGCGGCCTTGACATGTTCACCGATCAGATTGGCCGGGTTCCGTCCGGATATCAATACCAGATAGAGAAGAGCATCGGCATTGGCCGACAACTGGGTGGCATCACCGGGGAAAAGAATAACCGGTACATTTGTCCGGTCTTTCAGATGTAAAATAAAGGTGTCGAGATGATTTGTATGAAGAAGACTTCCGCCGATAAGAAAAGCATTCACACCGCACCGTCCGGCTTCATCGGCTATTTCCCCCGCCTTTTCGATGGAAAAATCATCGGGATCGAGTAAAACCCAGTAGCATTTTTTCTGTTGTTGGACCCGCGTATCAATAGCCGAATAGATGCTGTTCTTTTTCATGGCTGCTCTGCTTTCTTCAGAAGCTGAGACGCCACTTCAAGGGCGTCATCGATTTTATCAGGTGCTTTACCACCAGCCTGGGCCCGGAGGGGAGAACCACCTCCACCGCCGCCGGCCTCTTTAGCAGCAGTTTTTACCAGATTACCGCAATGAATGCCATGCTGAGCGACAGCTTCTTTCCCTGCACACGCGGCAAACAAGGCTTTGGAATCTGAACGCACCCCTAAAACAAACACATACTTTTCGAGTTTCTGCTCCCGGATGGTATCGGAGAGAGCATCGGTAAGATTACTGAAAGAACCCTTATCCATCGTTCCCATGTTCTTGATAATCCATGGAAAGGATTTTCCGTTCTTTTCGGCCTCGGAAACAAGCGTTTCAACAGAATCGGCAGCATTCTGCTGCTGAAGTTTCGATATCTCCGATTGAAGATTTTTGATATCATCCATCATCCCGGAAATCTTGTCCGGCAATGCATCCTCACCGGTCTTCAACATATTTACCAGCGAAGTAACTATCCCTTCCTTTTTATTGAGATAATCGACCGCATTCATTCCCGTAACCGCTTCAATACGTCTGATACCTGCCGAGATGCTGCTCTCGGAGGTTATATGAAACAAGCCTATCTGCCCGGTTGAAGTAACATGGGTTCCTCCACAGAGTTCTTTACTTATTTTACCCATGGTCACCACCCTGACCTCAGGTCCATATTTTTCTCCAAAGAGAGCGATTGCCCCCTCTTCCTTTGCCTCTTCGGTTGGTTTGACCACGGTTGCCACTTTCAGATCGGCAAGGATCCATTCGTTTACCTGGGATTCAAGTGCGACCAGCTCGTTGGGGGTCAGGGCCTTGAAATGAGTAAAATCAAACCGCATGGTTTCAGGATCCACCTTCGAACCGGACTGCTGGATATGATCGCCGAGTATATTCCGAAGCGCGGCCTGAAGAAGATGGGTTGCCGAATGATTTCTCCGGGTGGCTTGGCGGTCTGCGGCAACGATCCGGGCATGAAGGGGTTTCTGCAGCTCCTTTTCGTCAAAATCCTCGGGAATACCGACTTTATGCACAATCATATCGTTCCATTTAAAGGTATCAGCAACCGTCAACACGGTATCATTTTCGGTTGTTAATTTGCCTTTGTCACCAACCTGTCCGCCGGACTCTGCGTAAAATGGTGTAATGTCGAGGATAAGCAGATACCCATTATCGGCCTTTTTGTACCGAACAACCTGAGATTCCGAGGTATCGGCGTCATAGCCGATAAATTGTGTTCCGGCCCGGGAACCGAGTTCGATCCAGCCCTCGGACGAAAGTGCGGTGTCATCGCTTTTTTTCGCAGCCTCCCGTGCACGATCCCGCTGTTGATCCATCAAGGTTTCATACCCCTGTTCATCAATCGACAACCCCTGTTCCTCGGCCATCAAACGGGTAAGGTCCATGGGAAAACCGTAGGTGTCGTACAGCAGAAAAACATCATCACCCGAAACAGTTTTTTTCTTTTTCCCCTTAAGTTCTTCAACAATGTCATTGAATTTGAGGATGCCCTGTTCCAGTGTCTGACCAAACCGCTCCTCTTCGGACCGGATTACTTCCTGCACATACTCGCGCCGGGCCTTTATTTCCGGAAACGCATCTCCCATTATATCGATGACTGCGGGTACGATTTCATAAAGAAAGGGTTCGCGAAACCCCAACTCCCGACCATACCGGAAGGCACGACGCAACAACCTTCGGAGGACATACCCCCGTCCTTCGTTTGAAGGAAAAACGCCGTCGGTGATAGTAAACGTGAGAGCCCTGATATGATCGGCGATAACCCGGAACGGCATGCCTTCCAGACCAGGTAAATATTTTTGTCCACTCATCTTTTCGATATGGGCGATAAGAGGCGAAAACAGATCGGTATCATAGTTTGATTTGACATCTTGCAACACGGCGGTAAGCCGCTCGAATCCCATCCCTGTATCAACATGTTTGTTCGGAAGCTCCTTTAATGAGCCGTCCTGCTCACGATTGTACTGGATGAACACAAGATTCCATATTTCCCGATATCGATCGTTCTCTCCATTGACTCCCTGTACGGGATCTTTAAAGGTCTGCTCCTGTGTTGCGGGATCTCCGATATCATAGTGTATTTCGGAACAGGGACCACAGGGGCCGGTTTCGCCCATCTCCCAGAAATTATCCTTTTTTCCAAAACGGAGAATTCGGTCGTGGTCGATGTCGGTCTCGGATTTCCATAACTCCATGGCTTCATCATCACTCTCGTACACCGTTGCAAAGAGCCGGTCTTTGGGAAACCCCCACACTTCGGTAAGGAGTTCCCAGGCCCAGACAATGGCTTCCTTTTTATAATAATCGCCAAAGGACCAGTTACCCAGCATCTCAAACATCGTATGATGATAATGATCCCGGCCAACTTCTTCAAGATCGTTATGTTTACCCGATACCCGCATACACTTCTGTGAGTTCGCTGCACGTTTCAAGCCCCGAGGATTGTCCCCTAAAAATATCGACTTGAACTGATTCATCCCCGCATTGATAAACAGTAATGTGGGATCATCGTGAGGAACCACCGGAGAGCTGGGAACAAACGTATGTCCCTTTTTCTTGAAAAACTCTATGAATTCCTGTCTTATTTGTGACGATGGTTTCGACATAAAGAGCCTTTCACTATGGCTGTTTATTTAAAATTGCTGTTAATCTGAGCTCCCCGGCGAGGAAAGCCGCTGTTCCTGTTGGAGTTCCGGCTATTGCACTGATACTGTTACGACTTTTCAGCAGCAGCAGCAGTTTCATTCACCACCTTCGCCTCCGGAAGCCCGAGTTTTTCTCTTATCATTTTTTCGACCTCAGTGGTAATATCCTTGTTTTCGGTAAGGAATTCCTTTGCCCGTTCCCGGCCCTGACCGAGTCGCTCTCCATTGAAAGAAAACCAGGCGCCGCTTTTGTCAATAATACCATTTTCTACTCCAAGATCGAGCACATCACCGACATACGAGATTCCAACTCCGTACATGATATCGAATTCGGCATTTTTAAAGGGTGGTGCGACTTTGTTTTTCACCACTTTCACACGCGTCCGGTTGCCGATTGTATTCTCGCCGTCTTTTATGGCTGCGATCCGCCTGATATCGACTCTTACTGATGAATAAAACTTGAGTGCATTACCACCTGTTGTCGTTTCCGGATTACCGAACATCACACCGATTTTCATTCGAAGCTGATTAATAAAAATCAGACATGTCTTGGATTTGGAAATAATGCCCGTCAGTTTTCTGAGCGCCTGCGACATAAGCCGCGCCTGCAGCCCCATGTGACTGTCTCCCATTTCACCTTCGATTTCCGCCGAAGGCACCAGTGCGGCAACACTGTCAACAACGATTATATCGATAGCACCGCTTCGCACGAGCGTATCGACTATCTCCAGAGCCTGTTCTCCGGTATCGGGCTGGGAAACAAGAAGGTTATCGACATCAACCCCCAGCCTCCTGGCATATGCCGAATCAAAAGCATATTCGGCATCAACCAGCACTGCGATACCGCCCTGCTTTTGAGCATTGGCGATTGCATGAAGAGCGAGGGTTGTTTTTCCCGATGATTCGGGCCCGAAAATTTCAACAATTCGCCCCTTGGGCCATCCGCCGACACCAAAGGCATTGTCGACAGAAAGCGATCCCGAAGGGATTACTTTTACTGCACCTACCAGCGAATCTTCGCCCAGACGCATAATTGCGCCTTTGCCATGCTGCTTTTCAATCTGACTTACTGCCTGTTCAACTGCAGCATTTTTATTTCCCACGGTACCGGGTGTACCCGATGACGAACTTTTCTTTGCCATAACAACTCCCTATGGATTCGTAAAAAAAAGAATACTACAAAATATGATATGCAAACTAAGGAGAAAAGGATTACATTTTCAATTTAAGCAGGATAGCGACCGGTTCGCCCATATCCTTGAGAGAATTAAACTTCCGGACCGCTTTTTCGGAGGGGAGCATCACAATCTTGACGTTGCTGTTTCTGAGGTTTGAGATGTAGTTTTGTTCGATAAACGAAGAACGTTCCTTGCCGAAACCATTGCCTATAAGAAGCGTGACCGTTCTCATATCATCTCTGTCGGTAAAATCCTGAACCTTAGAATACCAGTGACTCAGAACCCGCTTTTTTTTCAGATCCTCAAGCATTGTATGGTCACCATTGGGATCGACATATAAATCGCAGAAAGCTAAAGGAATTCTGTTATAAATTACAAACCCTTTTCGATAGTAACCAAACCTGTTTGCCGGATTCACATACCAGTACCCTATTCCCAGGATAATGAGCAGGGTAACAAATTTGTGTTCGAGAAAAAATCTCATAGGACAAGCAGATCATTGCTTGGAGTCTTGAATAAACGGAAACAGCTTAGCTCGCGAGGCAGGATTTTTAAAGAGTTTCCGGAGCGATCGATCTCGAATCAAACGAACCCTCTCGCGGGTAAGACTGAGCTCTTTTCCGATTTCTTCCAGTGTGAACTGGTGAGAAAAATTGAGTCCGTAATACATTCGAAGAATACGCTCTTCCCGACTGGTTATTGTCTGAAGAACACTGTCAAGAACATTGCCCAGTTCCAATCGTTCGCTTTCTTCATTCTGATTGGGTTCTTCACCTAAAACATCCAGCAATGTCTTAGTGCTTTCTTCATCGGGCTTGGCATTGCCGACCGGAGCATTAAGGGACAAACCCTTGAGTTTATCGAGTACTTCGATAATTTCCCGTTCATGCTCTTTGAACTCTTCCATCATAATGGTTTTGTGATAGTCACCGTCATTGGCATCGAGTGCGCGTTTGAATTTATTGACCAGTGCTATTTTATTCGGCGGGATTCTTACTGTGCCGGCCTGCTCAAAAAGTGCTTTCTGAATTGATTGCCGTATCCACCATACCGCATAGGAGATAAATTTGACATTCATATTAAGATCGAATCGCTTCGCGGCTTTCAAAAGGCCTATGTTTCCTTCATTAATAAGCTCAAGATAGCTGAGTCCGCGACCGCGATAACGCCGGGCAACGCTGACCACAAAGCGCAGGTTTGCGGAAATTAATTTATTGATAGCACCCTCTTCATTATCCTTAACCAGCTTAACCAGCTTCCGTTCTTCTACATCAGAAAGAACTTTGAACCGATTAATATCCCGAAAATAGAGTGCTTCAGACTTTTGTTTCATAGTCACGTTGTAATCAATTCCTTATACGAGTACTGAGTACGACTGATTAATTATACTGCATTCTTACGTGAATATTCAATAGCCAACTTTTTGTTTAAGCGGTTCAGGGCCAAAAGCTCAGCCGGACCTCTTCTTAAATAATGCCCTTCGGAAGGATACTATTTGTTGCTTGAAAACCCTGCTTTAGCTTGCTACCCCTCTTCGCTCAGTCGCTTCAACAAATAAGGTGCTTTAATAAATATAAAATGTGAAGCGAAAAATATCACCTGCTTTTAAAAATTTTGGCTTTTTGTCCTCATTAAATTAGTTAATATTCTCGGCAAATATCAAATTTTAAAAGGAGCTTAACCGGAATCTATTATTTGGAATAAAGTACAAAAATTTCACGAGATAGCATCTTTTATTGACAAGTGTTGCGCCAGAAAGGATATTCTAAGGCATGGAAAGGCTTATAAAGCTCCTAATGAGTCTTAAAAGATGCCCCTTTGGTTTGATATTTATTGCAGGCATTTTGCTCCTGTTACCCTCTCTCTCCTATGCTTCCGAGGGTAAGGAATCAAGTTCCTCCACAAAAAAAATTTTTGTCATTCCCGTAAAAGGGACTGTTGAGCCGGGCATGGCTTCGTTTCTTGCCCGCTCGACCCGCATGGCCCACGACTCCGGGGCTGCCTTGATTATTATCGAAATGGACACTTTCGGCGGGCGGGTTGATGCAGCATTGCAGATTGTTGACACACTGCAGAATGTTCAGGACACGACAGTCGCATACGTCAAAAACAAAGCGATTTCCGCAGGAGCCCTGATCGCCCTGGCCTGTGATAAGCTGGTAATGAAACACGGCACAACACTGGGAGATTGTGAGCCGATTACCTATAGCGACGGCGCGCCGCAAACTGTAGGAGAAAAAATTCAATCACCGCTCCGTGCAACATTCCGCAGCCTCGCTCAGCGTAACGGTTTTCCGGAAACACTGGCTGAAGCCATGGTTACCAGAGAAATGGTCGTCTACGAAGTTACACTTCCCGATACAATTCTTTATCTCGATTCAATCGCTTTTGCCGAATTGGATGAAACCACAAAAAAGAAGGTTGTCTCCAAAAAAACTGTTGTGACTCGGGGCGAACTACTGACCATGCACAGTGAGGAAGCACGTGAACTCGGTTTCTCACTCATGAGTGTGGACAGTATCGAAGAAATGCTCCGGGAAATGGGCATTTCCGATTATGAACTCATTCGCATTGAAGAAAGCTGGTCGGAAACTTTTGTCAGGTTTATCAGTTCTATCGCTCCACTCCTCATGATGATCGGCCTGGCGGCACTATATATGGAAATCAAAACCCCCGGTTTCGGAATATTCGGCATTATCGGCATACTTTGTATTGCTCTTGTTTTTGGCGGGCAATATATGGTCGGGCTTGCCGATTATACCGAATTATTGCTCATTGTTCTCGGCCTTGTACTTCTGGCAATGGAGCTTTTCGTAATCCCGGGTTTTGGAATCACGGGAATTGCAGGAATTGTCTTCATTGGTATCGGTTTTGTTCTTTCCTTTCAGGGCTTTGTTATTCCTCAGCCGGATTTCCCCTGGCAAATGAGCCTCTTTTTACGAAATATTGCAATGGTACTTGGGAGTTTTATCGGTTCCATTATTATCGCAATGGTAACATTCAGGTATGCTTTCCCCCGGCTCTCACGAATTGTCAGCGGGCCCTATCTTTCTGCATCCCTTAAAAACTCACGGGTTGAAACCGATTCGGCTGCTCCGATTCATGTGGGAGACAAAGGGGTTGTAAAAACAGCATGCAGACCTTCGGGGAAGGCCAGATTCGGCGCCAAAACTTTCGACGTCGTCGCTGAAGGTGAATTCTTTGATTCGGGAGAGGAAGTCATTGTTTCCGAAATTCACGGAAATCGCATTGTTATCACTCGGAGGCCGCAAAATGAGCAGTAACATATGGATACCTGTTGTTCTACAATTACTGGGAGTAATTGTAATCATCGCAGAATTCATTCTGCCCTCCGGTGGCCTGCTCTCCATTGCAGCGGTTGGTCTTTTAGGATACGCACTTTATATGGCATTTACCGGCATTTCAGTAGCTGCAGGGTTTATATTTGTAGTGATCGATATCGTAACACTTCCTGTTCTGGTGATTATCGGACTGAAATTGCTTGCCCATTCGCCGGCAACCCTGCGGACAAAGCTGACAAATAAAGAAGGCGCTCAAACTCAGACATCATCACTGCAGAAATACCTTCACACGGAAGGGATAACGCAGTCGGATCTCCATCCTTCAGGAGTTGCACTTATCAACAACCGGCGTGTCGACGTCATTACCCGGGGTGAATATATAGAAAAAAACAGCCCCATAATTGTTGTCGAGGTTGCCGGAAATCGCATTGTCGTCGAACAAAAAGAAGATGATTCATAAATACAAAGATTTGTTTTGGGAAAGGTGGTTTTCATGAACCCTGTTATTGTCTTAGTTATTGCCGTTCTTGCCGTTGCAGCACTTATTCTCTTTTTCTTTATTGCTTCTGCGCTTTCCTTGTGGATTCAGGCCCTGATTTCAGGCGCGCATGTGGGACTGCTGAACATCGTTTTCATGCGGTTTCGTAAAGTTCCGCCAAAATTGATTGTCGAATCGAAGATCATGGGGGTAAAAGCCGGACTCGTTATTGACACCGATGCCCTGGAATCCCACTATCTGGCCGGTGGTAATGTCATGCGGGTAGTGCAGGCGCTGATTGCGGCAGACAAAGCCAATATCGATCTGAAATTCGACCGCTGTGTTGCTATCGATCTTGCCGGACGGAATGTTCTGGAAGCGGTTCAGATGAGTGTCAATCCCAAAGTAATCGAAACGCCCCTTGTGGCAGCGGTTGCCAAGGATGGTATTCAGCTGAAAGCCATTTCCCGGGTAACTGTCAGGGCGAATATCGAGCGTCTGGTCGGCGGTGCCGGTGAAGACACTATCCTTGCCCGGGTCGGGGAAGGTATTGTGACGACAATCGGTTCTGCGGTAACCCATAAGGAAGTGCTCGAAAATCCTGATACGATTTCGAAAATGGTCCTGAAAAAAGGCCTGGATGCCGGAACTGCGTTCGAAATACTCTCCATTGATATTGCCGATGTTGATGTGGGCAAAAATATCGGAGCCGAGTTGGAGACCGATCGCGCCGAAGCCGACAAACGAATTGCCCAGGCAAAAGCCGAAGAGCGGCGAGCCATGGCGGTTGCAGCAGAACAGGAAATGAAAGCCAATGTCCAGGAAATGCGGGCTAAAGTTGTCGAGGCTGAAGCGGAAGTGCCACTCGCCATGTCTGAAGCTTTCAGAAAGGGACAGCTCGGTGTCATGGACTACTATCGCATGAAAAACATTGAAGCAGATACCTCGATGAGGGATTCCATAGGATCACCGCGGGATAAAAAAGATGAAAACGAACAGTAAATAATTCGCGGATACTCAACATCATCTCTTTGTGGCATGGCCGTGAAGGCCATGCCGTACATCAATCAGATTTAACAGCAGGAATACCCATGGATTTTGATTTTATTCGACAGCTTATCCCGATAATATTTCTAATTATCTGGTTTTTTGCCCGTGCCCAGGCACGCAAAAAGGAACAACAGGCCGAAAAAGAATTTGAGCAAATGGAAAAATCCAGGAAACCCGCCGGACCGGCAAATCCTCAATCGCCTCAGGAACAAAAACCCGACCGGCAGCTTTTTCAGGGCCCGGTATCATCGGTCAAAGATGACCTTAAAGGGTTCTTTAATGATATAAGCGATGCAATAAAAAAGGACTTGCCTTCATCGGGAGCAGAAAAACCTGAAGTGCTCCGCCGGCAGCAGGAAAAACAGGTTGCAAAGGAAAAGGCTCCGACGCCAAGGACTGAACACAAAAAGACAGCGATCGAAAAGAAATCTCAAAGACCTGCGAAACCCAGGCCCAGCCTTGCCGCAAAAGAGCCAGGGCAGAAAAAAACAAAAGAATATCCCCTGGAGCTATCACCGGAAAAACTCCGCGACGCTGTTGTTCTTTCCGAAATACTCGCTCCGCCAGTGGGGCTGAGGAAATAAGCGACACCGTATGTTTTTGTAGCAGAAGATAATTTATCTGATTGTTCCATTCCGACATCATGAGTTAGCAGTACCCGCCCGGTTTTGTGGCCCTGTCACTAACGTGATGTTCGGCGAGAACATATTTTAATATGCTATGAAATAAATACTACAATATATTATTTTATTCTGGTCAATGGTGACTACTTCACGATGGTGGAGTAGTCTTTTTTTTGGGATAAAAACATGTTTTTACTCGAGTTACGAAGCATTTACGGCCTTTCACGACACATTGAGATATGGGGTCTAATTGTTTCGAATTTCGAATTATCATACTCAGGGAGGTAATAGTGCTTAAGGTTGGTTTTATTGGTTGGCGCGGCATGGTTGGTTCGGTTCTTATGGGGCGAATGAATGCCGAAAACGATTTCAATGGATTTGAACCCCTCTTTTTTTCCACTTCGCAGGTCGGCCTGCAAGGTCCTGATATCGGCATGGATATTCCGGCTCTTCAGGATGCTTTTTCTATCGACATCCTCAAAGGTATGGATATTATAATAACCTGTCAGGGGGGTGATTATACAAGAAAAGTCTATCCCGAACTCCGGAAAAGCGGCTGGAAAGGTTACTGGATCGATGCAGCTTCTGCATTACGCATGGATAACGACAGCATCATAGTTCTCGACCCGGTAAACCGCGAAATAATCGACAAAGGATTGTCTTCGGGCATAAAAAACTATATCGGCGGTAATTGTACTGTCAGTCTCATGCTTATAGCGATTGCAGGGCTGTTTGAGAAGGGACTGGTCGAATGGGTGTCCTCCATGACCTATCAGGCGGCTTCAGGGGCCGGTGCGAAAAACATGATCGAGCTGGTAAAACAGATGGCCGCACTGGTGGAGGCATCAAAAAGTGCCCTCGATAATCCGGCAGCCTCGGCACTCGAGTATGATTCGCTGGTAACCGCAAAGCTCAGGGACGGCTCTTTGCCGGTTGACAACTTTACTCAGCCCCTTGCCGCAAGCCTTCTTCCATGGATCGACAAACCAATGGAGAATGGGCAGAGCAGAGAAGAATGGAAAGGATATGCCGAAACAAATAAAATTCTCCAGAGCGATCCGTTGATTCCTGTGGACGGAATCTGTGTTCGTATCAGCTCGATGCGCTGTCATAGTCAGGGTTTGACTATCAAACTCAACAAAGATATTCCCGTTGATGAAATCCAGAATATTATCGGGCAATCAAATGACTGGGTAAAAGTGGTCCCGAACGAAAAAGAGGTCTCACTTAAGGAGTTAACCCCGGCAGCGGTGACCGGCACCCTGAGTGTTCCTATCGGCCGGATCAGGAAAATGAATTTAGGGCCTCAGTTTATCTCTGCTTTTAGTGTTGGTGATCAGCTACTCTGGGGTGCTGCAGAACCGGTCAGACGAATGCTGCGCATTGTGCTTGACCATCTGAGTTGATCGATACGCGACCTTGCCGCGCAATTCGTCTAAAAGCCATCCATAATGCCGACTGCATTCATACAGTCATTTGGCAGGGCTTTGACTATCTGTACACTCGAATCTTTATGTAAATCGATTTGAGTAATCTTTTCTTTGCTATAGGGGGTCCCGGATTTATCAGTAAGAACACTGACTACCGGTTTGGCAAAGGAGTCTTTATTTGTATCGATTACCTTTGCAATCCGGTCGTCGTTGAGCTGGACAAGACTACCAACCGGAAACAGCGATGCATATTGCAGAAAGGCCTTGGTATACTCGCTTGAAACAAGATTTCTTTTGGTCATTTTTATGATGTTTTCCATAGCCTTGTAGGGAATCAGCGGCCGTCGATAGCTTCGGGGAGACGACATCGCTTCATAAACATCGGCGACCTGAACAAGCTTTGCAAACCGGTGAATTAGACGGGTCCCCCGCTGCTTGGGATAGCCCCGTGCATTTACCCGCTCATGACTCTGATAGGAAATAATGGGCACCGATTCCGGCAGCCCTTTTATTTTTTCCATTAAATGAAGCCCCAGAATGGGATGCTTCTGGACCTCAAACCATTCATCTTCGGTGAGTTTTTTTTCCTGAATCCGTATTTTTTCCGGCAACAGCAGCATACCGACATCATGAAGAATAGCGCCCATGCCGATTTCCATGACCTGGAATTCGTTATATCCGCATGCCGCAGCAATATTGACAGACAAAAGACAGACATTCAACGAGTGACTGTAGAGATAATCCTTCCCTTTATGTTTTATACCCGAAATATTGAGAAGTATATTTTTATCGGTGACAAACAGTTTCACAAATCGTGATACAGTAGAGCGAACCTCCTGTGCATTGACATCCCCTCCCTGTGCACACCTGTTGAGAAGTTCGGTTGTTTCGCTTAACGCTTCCTCATACTGATTTGCCACACGCTCTTTGTATTCTTCAGTCCGTTCCGCTACCGAGATCTGCGTGGCCTTATCGGCCAGTGCACGGCCGAAGGGCCTGTCGGCCGTGCCTTGCGACTTGATGCGCTTGTCAAGATTAAAGGTGATTTCACTTTTTTTTAGTTGTTCGAGTCCTATTCTGCCCTCTTTGATATTACTCACTACCGGCGATTTTTCAGGAGGTGGCGCTTCAGTCTGTTTTTCCGGCTCCAGTTCAAAATCATCAACAGCATCAAACTGCCGGGAAATGATATGTTGAAGCTCTTCTTCTTCACTCGATAGTTTCAGGAAGACTTCGAAAATATTACGCCGCCTCAGGATATCAAGATGACGCTCGGTTATCACCATACCCTTGGCAATAAGAAGTTCTCCTTTTTCCGAAAGATATTCCTGAGTTGCAACAGCACCCGGCTCTATGCTCTCAAGAGAAATTTTCTTCGTGGTCGTTCCCATTTAAACTTCAGCCTCAATTTCCGATATATCTTCAGACCCGGTATCCGTCCTGATCGCTTCCGAATCAAAGGGCACGAATTCAATCACCTTCCCCATTAAGATCTCCATGATAATTCGGTCGAGATGGCGGAGATCACAGCTTTGATCCATAAATGAACACTTTTTCACCGCATCATGATCTGGAAGTGATGAATGTGTATCAATACAGATCAGCAGGGGAGCAAATTCCGGTTGATTTTGCGCATCGCCTTTTTTGATTATTCCTGTATATTGGTCGATCTTTTCAGGGGTGACATTTTCATCGGCCCAGATCAGAACTAAATCGAGTTTACCATCAAATTCATGAATTTTTTCCAGGGATTTAACCCATTTAACATTCATACCCTCTTTTTGCAGATAAAGCGCTGGCGGAATCATAATCTCCTTTGCTGCATTTACAATTCCCACGGCTCTTTCCTCGGCACCTTCAATTCCCTGTCCTTGCCGTAAAAAATCCCGCTCCTCAAGCTTAAGAAACTGGCGGAACAGATTAATATCCCGATAAACATTTTCTATAAAATCTTTGGTAATCCCGGCCTGCATTTTCACCGCCCGGAAAGCCCAATTGGGTATTGGCCTGATAAACTGATCGGCTTCACTACCAAGATGCATCAATTTTGCCAGCACATTACCCATACCCACGCAAAGGGACAGTTTTTGCCCGGCCGTATCAAGTTTGCCTTCCAAAGAACGATAGCCGGTATGTTTAACCACAGCTTCGGTAATCTGCTCGGGCATTCTCCACTTGGCGAACAGTTCTTTTATCACATCGTTGTGATTAATTCCCAAAAATGCGGTCTCCTTGGCAATATACTGACAGCCTTCCTCCGCTGTTTTTTCGAGTATTTCAGCAAAAATATCGGAAAAAAATTCATCCATGATCAGAATACCGAGATCATGGAGAAGTCCCGATAAAAAAGCTTCCTCGGTGGAGATACCCCCCATTCGTTTGGCAAACGCTTCTGCGAAAACAGCGCAGGCAAGTGAATGGTACCAGAAGTTTATCCTGTCAAAGCCGTAATTTCTATTTTCTTTTTCGACCAGATCCATTACCGCCATCCCCATCACGATCCGCTTGGTTTCTCTGAACCCGATTCGGACTACGGCATCTTTTATCGAGCTGATTCGACGGTTGGAAGAGGCAAAAAAGACACTGTTTGAGACTTTCAGAATGTTTGCAGAAATTATCGGATCCGAATTGATTACCTTCCCGAGATCAACGGCACCCGCCTTTGGATCATCGGCAAGTTTCAGCACCTTTGCTACGGTGAAAGGAAATGCAAGCAACCCGGCGACATGATGTACCATTATCTGTATCTTTTTTGTCGGCAATGTATCGGTATCCCGCAAAGCCGACGTATCATCCATCGCATTCGCATTTTCTTCTTTATTCTCATCATCTTTCAAAGACTTATTAATAAGTTTCAATTTTGTGTCAATCGTATTAAGGAGCACCGAAAATTTCAAGGGTCGTTCGAGATATTCATTTACTCCCTTTTTTAAAATGCCCTGCCTGACAGGAGTATCGGCTCTGTCTCCATAGGCGATAATCGGTACCTTACGGGTTTTTTTATGTTGCCGCAAAAGCTTTACAAAGTGACCTTGGTCGGTGTGAAGTCTGGGAAATTCGACAATCAGGATATCAGGTAAAAACTGGAGCATTTTGATGTAATTTTTGTAATCTGGTCGGAATAATATAACATCGACACCTCGCTGGCGAAACGCCATTGTAAGAATCTGCTCTTCACGCTCATTTTCGGTGGTGAGCATCATGATGACCATGGGGAACTCCATATAAGAAAAAGCTACTGCCCGAACATTTTTTTAGCGAGCTAATCCGTTTTTGTATTATACTCCTTTTTTTTCCATTATTCAATAGATTTTCGCTATGACAATTAAATCCTGATTTGCGACACAGAATTGCTTTATTTAATCATTTTTAGCGGATGAATAATCAGGTATGCATCTCTAACTGATACTTTGTATACCTGTTATGTTTTGAGAAACAAATGTTTAAAGGCTTATTTTAATTTTAAAAGCATGCAGGAGGAAAGGTCTTTACAATAAATCGGCTTAATGAGCACCTTTTCCGGTAAATACGACCAGGATGGTTCTGAGCATTATTTTAAGGTCCAGCATGAGGGACATGTTTTCGAAATAATAGAGATCGTACATGACCTTCTGCTTTACATCTTCAATAGTTTCATCATATTTATGTTTCACCTGGGCCCACCCGGTAATTCCGGGTCTCATCTTTAATCGTCTGATATACCAGGGGATCTCTTTTTTCAATTTCTCGATAAAAACAGGGCGTTCGGGACGGGGACCGACAAGGCTCATTTCCCCTTTAAACACATTAATAAATTGAGGGATTTCATCGATACGGGTTTTTCTGATAAATCGACCGACCGGAGTAATACGCGGATCATCCTTGACCGCCCATTGCGGTCCCGATCGTGATTCTGCATCCTGATACATGGAGCGGAACTTATAGAGCATAAAAGGTTTTCCGAACTTTCCTGCCCGTTTCTGGCTGTAAAGAGCCGGGCCGGGAGAATTCCATTTAATCACAAGGGCGATCATCCCCCATAGCGGTGCCCCAAATCCGAGAACGAGCATCGATGCCAGAATATCGATCAACCGTTTGACCTGTGCCTCCCAGGGTGACATATGATCCTGCAACAAAACCATAAGCGGGACGCCGAAAATCTGGTGGGTCTTGAAATGCCCCGAGATAACATCAAGAAGTGAAGGAATCATGTAAATATCAACCTTGACATCAACACAATACTCTATCACCCGCATGATTTCGTTGGCGGAAGTCGAAACATGAGAAATGATAATTCCCTGAATCTGCTCTTTTTTTACCACGGAAGGAATATCAGAATAGGTGCCGAATACCGGCAAATTTTCGAGTGCATTCCCTTTCTTTCGACCGTCGTCATCGATAAAACCGACGACCCGGTTTCTGAGATGGGGATAATGTTTAATTTCCCGAACCAGCTTTGAACCCGATTCATTGGCACCTATGATCAAGACTTTTCTGGTCCCGATTCCCTTTGCAGCCAGCCAGCTGAGAAATGAATGTATTAACAAACGATTCGCCGTAGCAAAAAAGAGAAAACATGCCCCATAGGTCACCATGATGGCGATTGTTGCATGGGTAAAGAACACCGGCGATTTTCCGGTTTTCATATACTGGTAAAGTTCATGACCCCGGGTGATGAGCAGTACGATTATCAATCCGATAATGACCGCTTTGGTCACTGCAAAAAAGACATCGATACGTGATTCTTTATACCACTCTCTGTACAACCCGGTAAAAAAGAAGAGGATTATCCACCCGAACGATATTGTCAGAACCGGTCCGACAGGCACAAAATATGAAACGATATCAACATCTGGGTTGTAAAGTTCTGCAAAAAGTCCGCTTTTGTAACGAAGCCACACCGAGGCAATAAAGGCAATATTAAACGCGATGAAATCAAGAATGAGTGTTCCAAATTTTTCTAAAATCTTTATTCTCATGGTCCCTTACAAACGACGTTTTCAGGAGTTGGAATTAATCAAAGTTCCCCTTGATAAATCGATCAAAAAGTTCCACCCCACTTACTATTTCCGAATCATGGGCGGATTTCTCACAATAGGTTTGAGCATGGTTGGCGGCGATATGCGTTCCGCACATTGCATAGGGTACCGGCATGTCATGATGGGTTTTCATTGATACAGGGGTAGCGTGGTCGGGAAGAACACATATTCGCAAATCTTTCATCTGATCTTTCAGTTTCCTTATCTCTCCCACCACATTCCGGTCGAATGCTTCAATAGCGGTAATCTTTTTCTCCAGGGACCCTTCATGGGACGTCTCATCGGGTGCTTCAACATGGAGATACACAAAATCCTGAGTTTCGAGCGCTGTTGCCGCGGCACTCACTTTTCCTGCATAATTAGTATCGAGGTAGCCGGTAGCCCCCGGAACGTTACAAACCGTAAGACCGGCCAGAACTCCCAATCCTTTTACCAGGTCGACGGCCGAAACAACTGATCCTGAGAGGGAATACCGTTCTGCGAGAGTGGGAAGTGCAATTGCAGATCCCTGTCCCCACAACCATATATCGGTCACCGGACATTTTCCCCGGCTTATCCTTTTTTTGTTTACCGGAGAACGGGCCAGTATATCTCTGGCCTGGTAAAAAAGATCCAGGACCCGCTCTTGTCCCGTGCCCTGAGGTAAAAATGGTTTATACTCCCGTCCGGAAATATCATGAGGTGGTGTACACTTCAGATCGCCTTCGGGAAAATCGCTTACAACAGCAAGATGACGGTAACTGACACCCGGATGAAAGCAGACCGAATCGGAATCAAGCGATTCTTTAAGTTCGCCGATTATTGCATGAGCATCATCGGTTTCAATATGACCGGATGAATAATCGACCATGTTTTTCGAGTCGAGGTTGACCAGGTTACAGCGGAACGCCTTGTCTCCCTGCCTGAGATCCACTCCCATGCTCGCAGCTTCAATCGGTGCACGACCGTCGTAATACTGCTGGGGATCATACCCCATGAGCGACATATTGGCAACATCACTGCCCGGCGGCATTCCGGAAGGAACCGTCTGCACTTTTCCAACAATTCCATCATGGGCACAGGCATCCATGTGAGGTGTAAGGGCATACTCAAGAGGAGTTTTGTTATCCAGCGATTTCTGGGGAAAATCCGCCATTCCGTCGCCAATTAAAAGTGCATATTTCATAGGCGTTCCTTACGCATTACGCATTCCCTGCTGCGCGGATTTATAGGAATTTTAAATTATGAAGATTTCTGATGTTTTTCGATGAAGTCAAGAAGTACATCTGCATCGGCCGGCAGTTGAACAGGTTTATTACTGTACCCGTGGGTATCGATTTTCTGCTTACCCTCAACGGTTGTTTTCCTTACCGCATCAAGATAGAGCTCATCTTTGTGAAATTCTACACTGTAATCGGGATCTTTTAATAAATGACCGGTCAGAATACAGACAGCTTTTTCGGACTTATCGACTATTCCCTTTTCGACAAGCTTCTTGCATCCGGCAACCGTCGTAGCCGATGCGGGTTCGGACCCGATACCGTCGGCGCCGATCCTGCTTTTGGCAACGGCAATTTCTTCTTCCGTCACTTCCTCGACAATACCGCTTGAATAATCAACCGCATACCAGGCCTTTTCGAAACTGACCGGGTTACCGATCTTTATTGCCGTAGCCCTGGTTTGTGCCTGAACCGGGGCCAGCGTTCTTTCGCCCGTAGAAAAGCTTTTATAAAGGGGATTCGCTCCCTGAGCCTGGATAACTGCAACACGGGGTATTTTATCGATAAATCCACACGCCTTCAACTCATCAAAGGCCTTGCCGAAAGAGCTGGAATTCCCGAGATTTCCGCCCGGAACAATAATCCAGTCGGGCATGGTCCATCCGAGCTGATGGAATAATTCGATCATTATTGTTTTCTGTCCTTCGATGCGAAAGGGGTTTATCGAATTGAGAAGATAAATACCGCCTTTATCGCACACCTCCTGAACAACATGCATGGCAGCATCAAAATCACCGTTGATCTGGATTGTCATCGATCCATAATCGAGGGCCTGCGACAATTTACCATAGGCAATCTGGCCTTCGGGAATAAAAACAATACTCTTCATACGAGCCCGGGCTGCATAGGCCGCCATTGATGCGGAGGTATTTCCTGTCGATGCACAGGCAACCATGCGGGCTCCTAATTTTCTCGCCATCGTGATCGCAGTGGTCATCCCGTTGTCTTTAAACGATCCGGTGGGATTGCTTCCCTGATGCTTTGCATGAAGTTTATCCATACCGGTATATTCTGCACATAAAGGAAGAGAATAAATCGGTGTATTGCCTTCCCACATGGTCACAATATTATCGAAAGGCCTGAATGCCGGTAGAAACTCCCGGTAGCGCCAGACTCCGCTGCGATCGACCGGATTCCTCGAAATTAAACGAAGGCTGAACAGTGTCTTGAGTTCCTCTATCTCCTTGGGGGTATACTGAGGAAGAGGATTGACTACCTCAAGCAGAGTCCCTTCATCATCCTTATATCGCACTTGATCGATCGGATACTGCTTTTCGGGCTTTTTTCCAAAGGTGCGTAAATAAGCTTTTTCCATAATACTTCTGGTTAATCCTCTATTCTGATAAGCTGTGTTTTACTTCGGGTAAAATCCATTTTTTCGACTTCAGCCAGTGCTTCCTGAATATTTTTCTCCGTGGCCTGATGCGTGAGAATAATCACCGGCACACACTCTTCAGAGAAACCTTCCCGTTGAACAACCGATGCTATGGAAATATCTTTTTTGCCTAACATCGTTGCGATGGTGGCCAACACCCCCGGCTTATCGCAGACCGTGAAACGAAGGTAATATCGTGATGTTATGGACTCCATCGGCTGAAGCGTCAGCATGTTTTCTTTCCGGTAATAGTCCATGGGTATGCGGCGAGGCACGCCCGACAGGATATTCCGGGCAACATCAATAATATCGCTGACTACCGCCGAGGCCGTCGGCATTTCACCGGCACCTCGCCCGTAAAGCAACATGTCACCAACAGCGTCTCCCTCAAGAAGCACCGCGTTGAAAACATCAGACACCGAGGCCAGGATATGCGCATTGGGAAGCATAGCCGGGTGTACACGGACATCAATGACACCATCCCGCTCCTTTATGATGCCCAGAAGTTTGATACTGTATCCCAGATCGCGGGCACAGGCAATATCATCCGGGGTAATTCCTGTTATTCCTTCCACGCTGATGCGCTCGAACGGAACATACCCTCCGTAGAGCAGGGATGCCATAATCGCCACTTTATGCCCCGTATCTCCGCCTTCGATATCAAGGGTGGGATCGGCTTCGGCATATCCAAATTTCTGAGCATCCGCCAGCACCTGCTTAAAAGGAAGCTGCCTGGTTGACATTTGTGTTAAAATGTAATTGCAGGTACCATTAATAATGGTTTTTATCGAACTGATTTCATTGCCGACCATCGCCTCCCGGATCGACTTAATGGTCGGCATACCGCCGCCTACCGCAGCTTCAAAATAGACCGAAACATTATTGCTGTCGGCGGCTTCGAAAATTTCGGGACCATGCTCGGCAATCAACGCTTTGTTTGCGGTGACAACATGCTTTCCCCGTTTCAGTGCCGCCAGGGTAATCTCCTTTGCAAATGTTGTTCCGCCAACCAGCTCGACAACTATTTGAATCGATTCATCGTTCAGGATATCATCGGAATCGCCGCTGCAGAGTGTATCACCCACCGGCAAATCGGTAAACCGATCAGTTTGCTTATCAACAATACGCTTCAAGGCAACGGGCAGGCCAAGCCTGGTGTTGAAAAAACCGAGTTGTTTATGGATGATCTTTACCACGCCACCGCCAACAGTCCCGGCGCCGATAAGACCTATATTAATTGTACCCATAACGATAAACCCTTCCTTATTATCCTTGCTCTCGGTGCAAAACAGCAGCAGACAGGGGCTCAGAAAAGAATGAAAACGCTATTCCTCATGAAATTTTTCTTCAAACAGGCGTGCAATTGCCTCCACCGCCTCTTCTTCATCTTCCCCCGATGCCCGAACTTTTACCGTCGATTTAAAAGCCGCTGCAAGCATCATCACATTTATTATGCTCTTGGCATCAGCGCTGATACCGTCCTTTTCCAAAGTAACGGCCGACTTGAATTTATTCGCTGTTTCGACAATCATCGATGCAGGACGCGCATGGATGCCGAGGCTGTTTATTACCGGAATATCTCGTTCAATCATTCTTTGTTTTTGTCTCTTTTTTTTCTGAAACCAATTCGCAACTTCAATCCGTCCTCACGAACCTCTTTAACCAAATTGTCGAGTTCATCGACGGATTGTTTCACATCATCATAAAATGCATCATCAGCAAGCATTTTTCCCAGCGCACTGTTGCCACTTTCAATGTCGGTGAGCATTACCTGTACCGAGGTGCTTATCGAATCGATACCATCGGCAATGACCAGTGCCTGATCGGAAAGCTGTGCACCGTTTTTTACCAGCTTGTTGATATCGCCCTTATTCTCAGCGATTATTTCTCTGATCTCATCGGAAACCACATACAGATTATTAATTGACCGTTCGATTTCCTTTTTATTTTCAGAGACAAGTGCATGGCCGAATTTGCTGATTTCATCAAGCCTGCCGAGGATTTCATCGAAAACTACGATAAAGGTCGTATCCCCGATTGTTTCATTGACAATCGATTCAACGTTATTAACCAGGACTTCGACCTCACCAAGCACCGTTCCGATCATCCCCATAGCTTCGGCAATGCCGCTGTCGAAATGACCGGGTATATACTGTGACGGCTTGCCGCTTTTTTTATCCGGCTCATAGGGGGTTCCTTTACTCGACAGCTGAATGCCGATCATGCGTTCGCCCATAATTCCGATATTCTGAACGGTCACCCTCGAAGAATCGGTCAGCACGACACTCTCATCGATCTTGCATACAACAGCAACACTGTCCCCCTGCAGGGATATATCGGCGACGACACCCTTTTTTACACCGTTTACCATTACGGGGTCGCCAAGCTGCAGGGTGCCGATATTTGGAAAAAGAACCGTATATTCGACTTTTTTTCGCGAAACATTGACTTCCTTAAGCCAGAGCACGCTGGTTATCAGAATAAGAAGAGCGATAAGGATGGACCCGCCGACAATAAGGTCCATATTTGTCTTTTTCACAAATTATATCCTTTCTCCGAGCAAAGGTGCCTCGGGCGCCGCCCGGTTCCGGCAACATTTATATCGTAAGAAATTAATTTCCGGGCAGAATGCCATGCCGTCTCAAGTACAACTCTCTATTCAAATTCTTCGACCGCACCCTCCGATTCCCTTCTCTTCCGCTCCAGTTCCATCTCAACGACTCCGATTTTGACTCCTTTATGGTTTTTTATTTTCTCGTTAATTTTTTTCAGTTGTCGCTCTGTTTTGCTCAGAGCCTGATCGAACGCTTTTCCCAGATTCTCCGCTTTGCCGACTCCGGTAATCGTATGGTTCTGAACATTGACGACAATCTCAACCTTTTTTGTTATCGATTCTTCATCAATAATAACCCGGCAGGAAGTAATTTTCTCATGAAACTTCTCCAGCTTTTCGATGTCGTTCTTGATCGATTCCTTCATTCCCTCTGAAGCTTTTGAATGACGATAGGTTACTTGTACTTCCATTACTCGGCTCCTTTCATGCAAAGCAGTAGCATATTATGTATCAGTGGTACCAGAATGGTTTTGAATCTTTTCGAAAATTTCTCCGGCTCTATAGGAGCTTCTGACAAACGGTCCTGCGGCAACTTCGATAAATCCCATTTCCCGGGCCCGAGCGTTATAATGCTCGAACTGCTGTGGAGCAATAAATTCGACCACCCGTGCCTGCGAGGGTGAGGGTTGAAGATATTGACCAATGGTAAGGATCGTACACCCGGCCTTTCGCAGATCTTCAAAGGATTTTAGTACCTCGGTATCCTTTTCCCCAAGCCCGAGCATTACTCCGGATTTAATCTGCAATGTTTTTTGTAACTGCGCTGCATATCTGAGCACATTAAGAGACTGCCGATAATTTGCCTGAGGTCTGATTGAAGGATAGAGTCGCGGAATTGTTTCGATATTGTGATTAAAAACATCGATTCCGCTCGATACGACAGTATCGATGGATGCAGTGTTTCCCTTAAAGTCGGGAACCAGAACTTCAACCCCGATACCTGGTATACGTTGTTTGAGTTCCCCTACTGTTTTCGCAAAATGGGATGCTCCACCGTCGGGGAGATCATCCCGGGTCACCGAGGTAATCACGACGTAGCGAAGACCGAGTTCTTTTGCGGCGGTACAGAGTTTTTCCGGTTCATCTGGGTCAAGAGAACCGGGGATCCCCGATTCAACGCTGCAAAAGGAACAACTTCTGCTGCAGACATCACCCATAATCAGGAACGTGGCTTTGCCCGCGCCATAACACTCACACCGGTTGGGGCACTTTGCCTCTTTGCAGACGGTATGAAGTCCTCTGCCCGCGAGACGGCGTTCAACGGCAAATTTCTGTCCCCCCGGAGGTACCGGACGTTTCAACCACTCAGGAAAACGCTCCCGGGAAGATTGTCGTTCCGAGGGTGTCTGAGATGAATCTGAAAATCTGTTTGTACGGTTATTGCAGTAACTAATCATACTTTTGTCTCAGGCGCGCCGGAAGGATTCTCACCTGTTCTCGATACTTTGCAACAGTCCTCCGGGCAACCTTGAGGTCCTCACGCTTCAAAAGATCAGAAATCCGCTGGTCCGATAACGGCTTTTTGGGATTTTCATTCTCAACCAGTTCACGAATGCGGTTCTTGATCTTCTCCGAAGAGACATCGCCGCCATTCGCACCTTGGCCAATCGCTTCTGTAAAGAAATATTTCAGTTCGAAAATTCCATGGGATGTCTGCACATACTTGTTGCTGGTAACCCTGCTGACCGTCGATATGTGCATTTCGATCATGTCTGCGATATCCTGCAATTTCAGGGGAGAAAGGTTTGGCGGCCCCTTTTCAAAAAAATCGGTCTGCTTCTCGATTATCGCATACATCACCCGGAGCATTGTTGTCTTCCGCTGTTCGATCGATCGAATCAGCCATGATGCGTTATTCAATTTTTCTCTGATATATTTTTTGATCTCCGGTCTTGCGGTACTTCCTCTCCGAATCATATCGGCATATGACCTGCTGATATGAAGTGATGGAATCGATCGATCGTTAAGTGAAACAACAAACTCTCCATCGATTTTTTCAACGATCAAATCGGGAATAATGGTCGACGGACTTTCGCCGGCAACCGAGTATCCCGGTTTGGGATTCAGCGTTTTAATTACATTTATGGCGTCCTGGACATCCTTTGTCTCAACCCCGAGCTGCTGAGCAATATCAGGCACTTTCATTCTCTCGAAGAGATCCCAGGTTTTGCTGATGACTTTCATGGCAAGTGAATCGTGCTTACCCCGGGCTTTAAGCTGGAGAGCCAGGCATTCCTGAAGATTACGGGCGCCAACGCCCGGAGGCTCCATCTGCCAGATAATATTAAGCGCCTCCTCGATTTCATAGACACTGGAGTTCGTTACTTCAGAAACATCATCAAGTCCGACCCGAAGATAACCATCGGAATCCAGGGAACCGATGAGAAACTGAACTAAAAGTGCCATGCGGGGTGACATCTTCTTTTCGGCCAGCTGCCTGCCTAAATATTCGGAAAGGGTTTCACTGTAGGTGGGAGAGGGCTCATACTTCTGTTCCGACGACGATTCGCCTTCACTCATCCTGTTTCCGATATCAAATCCATCCTCAAGATACTCTTCCCAATCTATTTCATCTTCGTCGACTTCCAGTTCTTCTTCTTCTTCGTCCTTCTGTTCTTCAATTTCTTCTTCCAGTTCCGTCTCCTGCTCTTCGGTAGCCTCCAGAACAGGGTTCATTTCCAGCTCGGTCTTGAGGAGCTGTTCCAGCTGCAAGGTATTAACCTGGAGGAGCTTCAGAGACTGTATCATCTGGAACGAAAGCTTCTGCTGAAGCTTTAAGGACATATCAAGACCAAGATTCAATTAAACCTCCATACATGATATAAGGTGTGGTTCAATAATAATATCCTAACATCCAACTCTTCAAAATACAATAGGTAATTTGTTTCTGCCTGCTTGTGCCTATTTAATCAAGTTTAAAGCTCTGGCCGAGATAGATTCGACGGGCTTCGGGGTTCTCAGCCAGCTCCCGAGCCGTACCGGAAATCAGAATTTTTCCTTCGTTCATAATATAAGCCCTGTCGGTAATCCGCAGCGTTTCCCGCACATTGTGATCGGTAATGAGCACACCATACCCCTTATAGCGAAGGTCATGAACAATGCTCTGGATATCCTCAACGGCAATGGGGTCCACTCCTGCAAAAGGCTCATCGAGAAGGATAAAATCGGGCTTAATTGCCAGAGCCCGGGCAATTTCAACGCGACGCCGTTCACCGCCCGAAAGTGTATAGGCTAAATGTTTCTCGAGATAGGAGACATTGAGTTCCTGGAGCAGTTCGCGCATACGATGTTTCCGTTCCTTTGTTCCCATCTTCTGAGTTTCCAGAATCGCCATGATATTTTCACCAACCGACAACTTTCTGAATATCGACGGCTCCTGGGGGAGATAGCCGATTCCCATTCTCGCCCGCCGATACATCGCCTTCCTTGAGATGTCCTTACCGTCAAGATATATTTTCCCCTTGTTGGCACGGATCATGCCGACAATCATATAAAAGGTCGTTGTTTTACCCGCACCATTGGGTCCGAGAAGCCCGACAATTTCTCCCTGGTTGACAACAATGGATACATCGTTGACAACCCGGCGCTTATTATAAATTTTTATCAGTTTATCGGTTTTAATTTCCCGCTTTGCAGTGCCCTTTGAATCACTGTTCATGACGCTCTCCACCCGCTTTGACCGATTGATTTATTTGTCTCATCATTGTGCTCCTCTCCCCCCTGCGTGCTTTACGTACATATTCGTAGACGTAGAGCACGTTTACTGCGGGTAATATACTCCCCTGATGTCTCCCAGCATTTTCAGCCGCACCGCTCTTCCTTCGGCAAACCACGCGGAGAGTGTATCACCACTCGCCTCATTCCGATCATTTGTATTTTCGTCTTCGATATAATAAATACACGCCGCATTTCCCCAGACCAGAGCGTGCCGTATTTCGCTTTTTTCTGCGAATTTGACAATCATGGTCTTACCCGATACCTCATCGGAAAGCAGGGTGTCGTCAACCGAACTGTATTTACTCACCACATTGCCATGGACCCATACAGAATCCAGAAATCCCGAATCGTTCAGGCTCATATACATACTGTCACCCCATATCCGGGTCCAGGTCGTTTCGGCCTCATCAGGACTAATATATAATCCGTACGAATCCCCGCCAACAGATACTCCTTTCAGGGTATCATCACTGAAATAAAGATCTACCGAATCACCGATCAGTTTATGATCGCTGTAAAAAATCCGGGGTTCGGTACGAAGTTGAGCAATGTCCAGCTCTGAAAAATAAAACGCCTCATTACACCGGGCGGTAAGCAGCCCTTTTGAAATAACGACACTGTCGATGACCGATGTCTTGTTCAGTGAATCATCATAGGTCATGTGCTTTCCAAAAATCGTGAGCGTTTCGGCGGCAGCAGTATCGAACCGGAAAAATTTTGGATCCCCCTCGAGCATACAATGTCTTCGCTCGAGATCATATCTGGCACTCTTTCCCAAAACCTGAATCATTTCTGCCGTATCGGCGAAAACAACATTGTTGCGAGCATTAAGGATGTTCTCTTTGCCGTCAAAATGAAGGAAATCACAGGTCAGCCTCTGCGCCTCGCGGGTGACTTTTACCTGATTGGAAAACTTGACCATCTTGTCGCTTCGCCACCACCGGGCGTTCTCAGCCCATACAGTCACATCATCGTATTTAAAAACCACATTGTCTTTGAGATTAACCACCATCTGGTCATCGACAAAAAAACCCTCCATGCTGCCGTAATCGACCAGATTGAGGTCTTGCGCCTGTGCCTGCAACGGCCGACAGATACTCATAGCCGCCACCCAGCAGAGAAAAAGGCGTCCGGATAACCGGTTTCTCATAAGAATTCCTCTTCCTTCTCAACCCGCTCTTTGAAATTTGGAAACAGTCCGAATCCTTCCCTGCCACGCTCCCGGATTGTCCACCGGGAAAAATCCTCATTGGCGTCCAGCCCCTTGCCCCGGATAATATCACCGTTTTTGGTCTCGATCTGAACGTAGGTATTGGTGGTAACCCGGTGGTTACTCTGGCTCCAGCACAGACGCTGGGCTTTTACTTTGAGAGAATCTTCGGTTTTAACGAAAACATTGCCCCATACGGTAAAGGTATCCCTCGACGCATTGGTAGTACCGGAATCGGCAAGTACTCTGGTACCGGTCTGCCCAGACGAATCGAAGAGGGTCAGGACCACCGGAACGGCCAGCATCTTTGATGAATTCCCGATGGATTTGCGCATATAGTCGGTTTTCAGCTCCCACACCTTCCGAGGGCCGTCATAGAGGGAAAGAATCGAATTCTCAAGTTCCTGAACAAGTCCCGGCCCACTGGTTTTTGACTGGGGAAGCTCCTGCTTTGTATTGGTACACCCAAAAAGCAGGAATATGCCTGTTGTTATCACGATAATGCCGATTAGTCTGTGCATAATTCTTATAATTTTCCTGTTTTTTTCTCCGGCGGTTTTCGTTTCCATCGACGGTGCATCCAGACCCACTGTTCGGGATCTCTCCTGATCGCCTCACTTATTATATCATTTGCCGCGGTTACATTATTCAGTAAATCGTCCTTTCCACCCGATTCCTGCAGGGGTAACGGTTCACTGATATAGACACGATGCGTTCCATCTTTTTGCCGGGCGGTGGTGGCAACAAAAGCCGGTATATTAAACCGCATCGCCATCTTTATCGGTCCCGAAGGTGTATTGGCAAGTTTCCCTAAAAAAGGAGCATGAATGCCTTCAACCCGGGTGTCCTGATCTATGAGTACGCCGAGAACCTGTCCCTGATTGAGTCTTCGAATGATTTCGCGCGGATTTTCCTTTCGATGCATATAATCGATATTTTCGCCCCGACGGGCATTACTGATTATATCATCGATCCGCCGGTCATACGCCTCTTGACCAATTGCAAAACTTTTACATCCCATCCGTCCGAAAAGCTGCAAAAGCATTTCAAAACATCCTATATGGGCCGTAATAATAATTACGCCATTACCATTATCATATGCTCGCCGTACCGATTCAAATGAGTCATAATGAACAATTTCAAAAAACTGCCTGTTGGGAGCCTGAGAAAGCCAGAGTGCGTCGAACAGATTCTTTCCCAGGTTAACATAAACCTGATGAGCCGTGTGAGTGATCCGCCGGGCATCCCACTCATCACCATAGATAAATCTCAGGTGCCGAAGGGTCCGCCTTTTTTCTTCATTGGGAAAGAAAAACACCAGGTAACCAATTCCACCGAAAAGTGCAATTCCCAATGGCCGGGGGAGCATCCTGCCGGTTTTTGCTATACAGCGAACCAACAAGTATATAATGTCGTTTTTTATTTTTTGTAATGCTATTTGTTCCTCTGGTCTTTTTAAAATTGTTATTCTGCAAGTGAAATATCCAGTGTTGCCTTCATACCGTTAATTTCGGTTTTCTCTCCGCCTTTTTCCGCAAGGTGTTTATCATCCCACTTGAGAGCAATGGCCAATGTCTCGTTGCATACATATTCTTCGTGACTGGCAACCGCACTCCTGATCGTCTCCTCACCTTCGGCGGCAACGATAATCCGGTCGGTTACCGCAAGATCTCTTTTTTTCCGAAGGTTCTGTATTCTGTTGACAAACTCCCGGGCGATTCCCTCTCTGGCGAGTTCATCGGTAATTTCCGTATCCAGGGCAACCGTGATTTCATCCTGGGTTTCGACTTCGATACCAGGATGCTTTGTCCGCCTGATTTCGATGTCATCGATGCCGATCTGTCTTCCAAGAACCTCATACGTTGCGCCATTCATCATTTCCTGGATCTGTTCCTGGGTAAAACCTTCGATCGTTGCGGCCGCCTCTTTCATCCGGGACCCGAATTCCCTTCCAAGCTTTCTGAAATTCGGCTTTGCGGAAAGGGATACGACCCGGTCTTCGTTCTTATCGAATTCGACCTGCTTGATATTCAGTTCATCCTTAATAAGATCAGCCATGTCGCGGAGCAACTCTCGAATACGGTCATCAATCACGATGAGGGTCATTTTTTTCAACGGCTGGCGATTTTTAATGGTAAAGCGACTCCGCAATATACGTCCCATGATGACCGCCTGCCGTACCAGTCTCATTTTTGTTTCGAGATCCGGATCGATGAGACGGTCATTTTTCCGGGGATAGCCGGTAAGATGAATACTCTGCAGGGCATCACTCACCCTTTTTGCCACAAGATTTTTATAGATGGCCTCGGTGAGAAAAGGAAGAAAAGGCGCCATAACTTTGGAAAATTCCACCAGCACATAGTAAAGCGTTTCATAAGCGTCATTTTTGTCGTCGTCGTTTTCGCTTTTCCAGAAACGACGGCGGCTCCGACGGATATACCAATTGGTGAGATTATCGATAAAATCGACCAGATTCGGTACAACTCTGTACAGATTATACTGTTCCATTTCATTATTCACACCGGCAACCACATGATTCAGGAGCGACACAATCCACCGGTCAAGTTCATTTCCGCTCGACGGCGCGCCTGTTCCCCGGGGCTTCCAGCCGTCAACATTCGCATAGGTAACAAAAAAGGAATAGGCGTTCCAGAAAGGAAGCAACACTGCTCGAGACATTTCCAGAATTCCCTTTTCGGAAAAACGAAGGTCCTCAGCCTTGACCGCTGGAGAATTGATCAGAAAAAGACGAAGGGCATCGGCGCCAAGGGTGTCGAGCACCTCGGACGGCGGTGCATAATTTCGCAACCGTTTCGAAAGCTTTTTACCTTCTTCCGAAAGAATGATTCCGTTGACCACGACATTTTTAAAGGCAGGTTTTCCGAAAAGTGCTGATGCCAGCACGGTCAATGTATAAAACCACCCTCTGGTCTGATCGAGTCCTTCGGCAATGAAATCTGCGGGAAACAGCCGATCGAAATGATTCTCATTGTCAAAAGGATAATGGCCCTGCGCATAGGGCATTGAACCCGACTCGAACCAGCAGTCGAGTACTTCGGGCGTACGAACCATGGGTTCTTTTTTGCAGGAAGGACACGTAAGCTCGAGCATATCCACCACATGGGTATGAAGATCATTAGGAGGAATATCTGCGTTCTCGAGTTTTGCCGCCCAGGAGGTTTCCATACCGTTCTCTTTAAGACGGGATTCGGTCTCCTGCTTCAGGATCTGTTTCAGTTTTTTGATCGTTTCATCATGAAGAGCCTGTCCCTTATCTTCATCGCCATTACCCATAAGTCGGTGCAATTCCTGGATAGAACCGACACATTCCGTATGGCCGCATTCACACGTCCATACCGGCAGGGGAGTGCCCCAGTAACGGTTACGGGAAATATTCCAGTCGGGGGCGCTCTCGACGCCTTTGCCGAACCGTCCGTTTTTCAAATGTTCCGGTACCCAATGGATCGTCCGGTTATTATCAAGCATATTCTGCTTGAGAGGCTCGATTTTCATAAACCAGGTGGTAATGGCCTTGTAAATCAGGGCGGTATCACAACGATAGCAGAAAGGATACCGATGCTGGATTGTGCTCCGATGGACCAGACGCCCCCTTGCCTTGAGCTCTTTGATAATATCCGGATCTGCATCGAAAACCAGCCTGCCTTTCCACGGCGAAACCTCATCGGCAAACCGTCCTTCATCATCAACAGGACAGACAATCGGAAGACCGAGCCGGGCGCCAACCTGAAAGTCGTCCTCACCAAAAGCAGGTGCAACGTGCACAATGCCCGTACCATCTTCGGTTGAAACAAAATCGGCAGTCGTAACCTGAAAAAATTTATCGGACCTGTCGGTAAAAAACTCGAAAATGGGCTGATAGCGTACACCCGACAGTCTGGAGCCAGGAAACTCCTCTACGATTTCATACTCGGATTCGTCTTTGTAATAAGCACCGAGGCGATCCTTTGCCAGAATATAGAGCGATTCACCGTCCCGAATTTTAACATACGGTATGTCCTCGCCGACGGCAAGGACCACATTTGACGGCAACGTCCATGGTGTCGTAGTCCAGACAAGAATTTTTGTTTGAGGATCGTCGGTTAAAGGGAAAGTCACGGTAATCGACGGCCCCTGAGTATCCTGATATCCCTCATTGACTTCAAAATTCGACAGAGGAGTAGCGCACCGGGGACAATAGGGTTGGACCCGAAACCCCTGGTATATCAGTTCTTTTTCCCATACCTGTTTGAACACCCACCAGATGCTTTCCATATAGCCCGGGTCCATGGTACGATACTGATTGTCGAAATCGACCCATCGCCCCATTTTAAGAACGATCTCTTCCCATTGACCTGTATACCGCAACACGATAGAACGGCACGCCTCATTGAAAATGAATCTACCGAGCTTTTCGATATCCCGTTTTCCGGAAACACCCAGTTCCCGTTCCATCTCGTTTTCTACCGGCAATCCATGACAATCCCAACCGAAGCGGCGCTCAACATAATTTCCACGCATAGTCCAGTAACGAGGAATAATATCTTTGAGTGTGCCGGCAAGGAGATGCCCGTAATGAGGGAGTCCCGTTGCAAAAGGAGGACCATCGTAGAAAACATAGGCCTTATTAGTCTGCGTTTTTTGCAGACTTTTGTAAAAAGTCTTATTATCATCCCAGAACTTGAGGATTTCATTTTCAACCTCTGGAAAACTGATCTGATTATTCACCTGATCGAAAAATGTATTATCACTCATAACATGTCTATCACTTTCCTGTTTATAACGCTTCCAGTACCTTTTTGATTAATAATACAAGCTTAGGCTCTGCTTGACCCGCCACGGCAATAATCTTATTGATATCTGCAGGCTCAAGGGCGTCGGGAAGGCAGGCATCGGTGACAACGGAAAGGCCCAGAACTTTCAGCCCCGCATGCACTGCAGCGATAACTTCGGGCACGGTGCTCATCCCGATAACATCCGCACCGATAAGCCGCAGCATCCGATATTCGGCCCTGGTTTCGAGCGATGGCCCGCTCATGGCTGCATATATACCCCGTTCCAGAGGAATTTTGTTATCAAGCGCAATAGCGGATGCTTTTTCAATCAACTCTTTTGAATAGGGTTCCGACATATCGGGATATCGAGATCCGATTCTATTGTCGTTGGGACCGATAAGCGGATTATCACTCAACAGGTTTATATGATCGCTGATGGCCATAATTGTTCCCGGAGGATAATGGGGGTTGAGTCCACCGCAGGCATTTGATATGATCAGCGTATGAGCTCCCAGAAATTTCATTACCTGAACCGGAAATACGATCTGCTGCATCGTATAACCTTCATAATAATGGAACCGCCCCTGCATGGCCATGACTTTTTTTCCGGAAAGGGTTCCCATGATAAGCTTGCCGGCGTGCGTCTCGACTGTTGAACGGGCAAAATTCGGAATATCTTCATAGGAAATGACGGCCTCCGGCTCGATTGAGCCGGCAAGTTTTCCCAGCCCGGTTCCAAGAATGATACCGAAGTCCGGCTTTAAATCGCACTTTTCCTCGATCGCCCATTTAGCTTCCTGTATGCTGTCGAATCTTCTTTGCATAGGAGTCCTTTCAGATTTATCACAATTTTTTATAGAGTCGAATTATCTACCGCAGATTACGCAATCCGGTTTCTGAGTCTTGCAAAAACAGTCTCTTGCGGCATATCGATAATCGTCACCACTTTATTCCGGGAACGGTATCCCTTGACAATGGTGCAGGCCGACTTACGGATACCGAGCTGATCCGCAATAAATTTTATCAGCGCAGCATTTGCTTTATTATCAACCGGCGGTGCGGTAACTGCAATAGTTACTCGACTATCGTCAAGGGCAACAATTTTATTGTTTTTTGCTTTGGGCTTGAGGAACACCTCCAGCAAGCATGCCGCAGACGAATCACTGTCCATATTCAGGCCCCAGAGTCCTCAAACAACGATCTCGTCGATATCATCATCATCGCCGGTAAGATCCGGTTGTGAAGGAACCTCATCCATGGTTTCATCTTCAAACTTTTCCGACTGTCCTTGAGAATCCAACCCCTTCAGCTCGCCGGAAATAGTTTCCAACAGATCAAGCTGAGTTTTCAGGACCGCTTTAAAGCGTGAAAGAAAATGATCTCGCTGATTTTTCAGGGTTATCAGGTCATTTTCAAGCTTATGTACCCGCTGCCGGGCTTCATCTTCATAGGAATTAGCGCGAATCTGAGCATCTTTAATTATCAGCTCAGATTCCTTCTGGGCATTTACCCGGGCTTCATCAGTCGCCCTCTGTGCAGTAAGGAGTGTCTGGTTCAGCGTCTTCTCAATTTTCGTATAGTCTTCCAGCTTTTCTGCGGATATCTTTGCCTGGGTGGCCAACTCATTATTCTGTTTGATTACCGATTCAAACTCATTTGCAACCATTTCCAGAAAGCTGTTTACCTCATCAGGATCAAACCCCATTACCGTTTTACGAAAGGGCTGTTTTCGAATGTCCAGCGGAGAAATGCGCATAGAAACCTCTTTGATAAGTGATTGTGCCGATACAGCTAAAAATACACCGGTTGAAACAGTATCCGCCGTAAAATCGAAATTATTAGAAATACGACCAACGGGGAAAAGTCTATTCCTATGCTGTTTGTCGGCAGGATTCGTCGAATCGGTTCGAGCACCGGCTCTGTTACATTGTGAATAAATCGTGCCGCCGGATGATAGGGGTCGACATGCATCCAGGACATAACTATTCGTATTATCAGGATAATTTCATAAATTCTGATTAAAAAAAGTACTAATTGCATTTTATTGAGATCGCCTTCCTAAGAGTAAACTTCCTACCCGAATCATGGTTGCGCCTTCTTCAATCGCCCATTCAAAATCGTCACTCATGCCCATGGAGAGTTCAAGAGAATTGGTTAATCCCCGGCATTTTTCCCCAAGGTTACGAAGCATTTCAAAAGACTTTCGTGCGCCGGCCTCGCCTCCCCCGAGGGGCCCGATAGTCATGAGCCCCCTGAATTGCAGGGCGCCACTGGCACAAACACGTTCGCACAACCCGAGACATTTATCGGGTGAACATCCATATTTCGAGCTTTCACCTGATGTATTTACCTGAACAAGAGCATTGATTGTTTCCGAGGACTCCTTTTGGGCTGATTCAATCGCATTTACAAGCTTTTCCCGGTCAATTGAATGAATCCATCGAATATGGGGCAAAACTTTATTCACTTTATTGGTTTGAAGATGCCCTACCATATGAAGGGTATACTCTCCGGTCAAATGCGGCTCCTTATGTACAATTTCCTGTACCCTGTTTTCACCGATATCGGTAATACCCAGATCAATCACCGATTGAACAGTCTCTACCGGATGGGTCTTTGTTACGACAATCAAACGGACTGAATCGGGAGAGCGGTCTACTCTTTTACAAGCGGCTGCTATCCGGGTCTGAAGATGATCGTAGTTTTCATTCATTTGGTTCGACATGAAAGAATATCCATCTGTTGCATTGCTTTTTATGCTCCATTAACTATTGGTGTTACTAAAAATAATAAACAGGCCATGACCAATTGAAATTGATGCCCCATAAAAGAAACGGCTTCACCAGTGTTAAACCGGAGAAGCCGTCCTTCAGTAAATATTTTTAGAAAAGCTTTACGGGGTTGTTGCTGTGTCGATAATTGAAAAGGGAGCATCGGAATAATCCTGAGCTATACTTGATGAAGGACCGTCACATTCCCCCGTGGCATTGAGCCGTTCCTTTTCATAATCGCCGTAAATATTAACGACACATTCATCCGAAATCATGCTGACAGGAAAATAGGGTCCTAACCAGCTGGAAGCAACTTCCCAATGAAATACGCCGAGATTGCCGGTATAATACTCCGAGTTATCGTTCTTAATGCCCTCATCTTCATTAAAGGAGAACAAGTCGGTCATCCCCATATCGGGTGATACCGAAACTCTGACCCCGCGATAAATACCTTCTTCATGGGCGACCCAGACAATGGTCATGGTATCGCCGACCCGAAAGACTTCACCGCCGTTTGGGCGGAGAACTTTTATTCGCTTACAAGTATCTGTCACAGTTTCGTAAACCACATTGATATTAACCGTTTGAAGAGAGGTTTCGCTTCCATTATCAGCTTCTATGGATACTTCATAGGTCCCGGTATCGCTCACCGATGTCTGCCATGAAAATGTGCTGTTGTTTAACATTGCACTCCCGGGAGCATTATTCATACTCAAAGTAATATCCCCGCCATTTGGGTCTGTTGCTTCAACATCAAAAGTGATTTTTTCATAGGCATAGGCAAGGATATCCGTAGGTGCGGTTATTTGCGGCTTTGCACTCCCCTCGGCCAAAAGGGTTACCGTAATGTTGGTATTGTAATCGGCAACGGGTACTCGCTTTGTCTCATAATTGCTATGGGTAATTTCAAGTGTATCAATCCATATTCCTTTTTTTGCCAGTGATCGTTTTTGTGGCGCAGCTCCGGATTTTAAGCCGTTCTCAAAACCCAGTTTTCTTCCATTGATAAATCTGGTACAATGAATGTCATTCCCCACACGCATTTTCAGAACATAGAGTTGAGTCGGCAACATCCTTTTATTCAAAACTATTGAATGGGTACCCCTGGGAAGTACGCCCTTATTTATAAATTTAATAGACTGCCCCTTAAGGGTATAAAGCCCCACGGTTACCAGGGCATTTTTTTCGAGGTCAAAACGGATAATACCGTTGTTGAGACGGGCATTGTATTTATTGAAAGTCAGTGGTTTTCTATTGATTATGCCGGTTGCTTCAAAAGAGCCATCGCTCCCGGTTGTAATCGATTCACCTCGAACAAGCGCAGTCACTTCTGCGCCTTCAATAGGGTCTCCATTTTCATCAATAATGGTTCCTGAGAGATCTAATGTCCATTGCGCAGCCGCAAGGCTTGTTATAAAAGCCACCAGTACAAATCTTTTTAAAACCAGCATTCTGCTTCCTCCTTCATATATAAGATTTTCTTTAATGCCTATTATTAAAATAATTATATTTTTTTATTTTTTCTCCTGTTTTTTTTTAAAACGGCCGTCATGAAAAAAATTTTTCCGCACTTTAAGACTTCTTTTGATGGGTATCCGCACTCCTGCCATGATTTAATCGTTGCACCAATCACGCCAGTTGACAGGTCCTATTAACGGGAGATTTTCGGGAGAGTTGTAGAGGATGAAACTGAATTATTTTTCGATGCCTGTTTTCCGAATGGTTATGTTACTTTCTCAAGGGAAGCAACAACTTTGAGAACCTTATCGAGGTTGGTTATTTCTATCAAACGAGCCATGTATGATTCCGGATCGGTATTTTTATTCAGAATAATCAGTTGTCGATTTTTATTCTGTAATATTTTATGGTAATAAATAATTACTCCCAACCCATGGCTGTCAATATACTCGGCGTTACTGACATCCACTATTACCTTATCGCTCTTCTGATCAAGCACGACTTCCAATTCCCGGCCCAATTTCTCGTCACCTTCACCACGAACCCTTCCGTTCAATGATAAAATCGGTACGCCGTTTTCATTTCCAACCCTAATATCAACCGACATAATTATCCCTCCCTGTAACTCACTACGAAAGCTCCTGGAATATTTCTACTTTAGATTTAACAATCTTTAAAACTTTATCAAGATGCGTGCTTTTAAAAAGCCCACTGATATATGACAATTCATCTCTGTTTTCATTAAGTACATACAATCTTCTGTTGTTTTTTACAAGCATGCTATGAAAATAAACCAGTATACCAAGTCCATGACTGTCGATAAAGTGCAGATCACTGACATCAACAATTATTCCTGAGGAATTGGATCGGACCAGACTCCTCATTTCTCTTGAAAACCGGAGTACATCCTGATCTTTCATCATCCCGGTCATTTTGATAACCGGAACTCCGTTGATTACACTTGTTTTTATTTCAAATTCTGTTGCAGACACTCTATAACAATCCGTATCCCGGTCGGCCGGTGACTTTAAGAAGTATCGTTTATGCCCTAATTATATCACCCCGAGTAATCCGCTTCAACTATTTTCTATACCTGTTTAAAGGCCCGTTTTCTACAGAAGCTTTTAAAGGAAACAGAAACAGAAATAGTGAAATGTTGTTACACGATCTGTTCGCAATTTAAATTTATAGTTATTCCTAAAGATATTCTTGAATTTTTTAAAGATATTTATATGCCATGCCCATAACAGCTGATAATAAGATCATTGCACTATTCTTTTCGACTCTTATCTGTTTTCTACTCTCCTGTTCTCCCGTACTAATTGAAAATGTTCAGGAAAATGACACCTCTCGGTGTCAGTATATGGCTGATGTTTGCAAGGATTTAGAAGATTTCGAACGTGAATATGTAGCTCTCTCGTCGGAAGAAAAACAGGATTTAAAACCAATATATACAACGCTTCGACAACAATGTGCTGATGCGATCAAGGCATGCAAAAAAAGCCGGAAAGAGAGAAAGTAATGGGGCTCACACGAGAACAGATTGTCGAGTATGCAACCCGCTATGTTCCTGGGAATGAAATTGTTGATTTTCCACTTGAAAATGATGTTTTCTGTTTTCTGGAAATGCCTCTTGATTCTCCGGCCGGTGATGAATCAAACTGGAGTTTTGCGGGATATAATATCTGTCTTGAGTATTCACCGGATCTCGATTCCAAACCCCAGGGTAAATGGATATGGATGAAATATATATCCTTGACAACATTTCCTCCCCACGAAAATGTCCTCAGGCTTCAACCGCCCCATGTTGCTAAAGGGCTGTTTCAAGATGAGCAACGAACAAAGGCTATCCGTATAGTCAAAGTTGATACTAAAAAAATTCTTGGTGAAGTGCGGCAATCCGAAAGTACGCAGGATAATGGAGAGGGAAAAATACTCAAGTTCCCTCTGAAAAAGCAGTAATCAGGACGAGTTAAAAAATCTACAGCAGCTCAATTCCACGTTCGATAACAAAAAGTAAGGCCCCGGAAATGTAACCCCGGAGCCCCATTGTAATCTTACTGATCAAGAATAAAACTACCCAATATGTTTATTGACCAGCTTGGTCATTTCAAACATATTAACCGTCTTTTTCCCGCCGAATACCGCTTTCAAATTATCATCGGCATTGATCATCCGTTTGTTTTTCTTGTCCTGCAAGCCTTTTTTCTTGATGTAGGCCCAGAGCTTCTTTGTGATCTCTGTCCGTGGCATAGGCTTGGAACCGACAACTGCTGCCAAAGCTGCATCTGGCTGCATAGGAGCCATAAAAGCTGCATTAGGTTTGCGTTTTACTTTTTTCTTTGCTGCCTTTTTGGCTTTTTTCTTAGCCGGCGCTTTTTTCGCAGCTTTCTTTACAGCTTTTTTTGTAGCTTTTTTCTTTACAGCAGCCTTCTTTTTCGGCGCAGCTTTCTTCTTTTTTGCTGCTTTTTTGGCGGCCATGAAAAAACCTCCTTGAAAAGGGTTAAATTAAAAAAGGAGCAGCCGGACCGTTCTGTGGCCTCCAACTACTCCTGAATCTGTAGAGCTTACTTTTTCGTATGTATATACACCAGCATCGATGCAACACGCACTCGAACCTTTGACTGTGTGCATAAGAAACCGAATTTCGGTTTCACATAAAAATTGACACATATTATTTATAAAGACAACCTTTACAAATGGCGGTTGTTGTTTTTAGCTTGTTTGTTTCCTTTCTGAAAGTACGTGTGACGGTATATGCTGGGTGTTCTTTCTCAAAATTACAATTTGTGGTATACATTCTGCAACAATAAAAAGGTTATACGTGAATTTTTTTTTAGAGAGAAGATTGAAGTTTTTCTGTTCCTCTCCCCGTCCTGGGGAATTCCCTGGAGCCTCAGGAACGCCTTGGACAATGAAAATTATGTATCTTTTTATTCTATGAACATGCGTATCCTGACCTCAAGCAGCGCCGGTAACTGCACCCTTTTATGGGACACTAATACCGCAATGATTATCGATTGTGGATGCAGTTTTTCCTATGCAATGAAACAGCTCGACGACATCAAAATCCCCTTTTCTGCGCTAAAAGGAGCATGTGTTACCCATATTCACAGCGACCATATAAATAAAGCCTTCCTTCGAAAGCTTTTCAAAAGTAACGTCCCCGTGTACTGCGACCACGCGGTAATTCCCTTTATCCCCGGGGTCCCGAGAGGTGGATCCGGCACCTCTCTACAGCCCTTTCCTTTCGAGACATTTTCACTGGAGACGGTGAGTATTACCCCCTTTCCGGTGCATCACGATTCATCGGGAGGATGCAGCGGATTCTGCATTGAATTCATTGAAAAACAAAAAAAACGGAAAATCACCATTGCTACCGATATCGGAAATACCACGAAAGAAACCGTTCGATACTTTTCAAATTCCGACCTGATTATTATTGAATCCAATCATGATGAGGCCATGCTGTTCAACGATTCCATCCCCTATTTCCTCAAGCAGAGAATCCAAAAAGCACATCTTTCCAACAGCGAATGTGCCGACTTTTTGACAAAAGTACTATACGCATCGGAAAAAGTACCGGAGGCAATTGTACTGGCCCATATCAGTCAGCAAAGAAACAAAGGAGCCATTGCACGAGACTGCATTTTCGGCTCATTGAAAGAAGCCGGGCATGAAAACATTCCGATAGTACTGTCGTATAAAGGAAATCCCAGTGAGATAGTGTCGCTATAGCAGGAAAGCAAAAAGCGGCATCGGAATGCGCAATTGTGGATTTCGAGTTTCGAGCTTTAAGGTTATCCCCCCATCCACAATTTCCTGTCCAGGCTTCGATACTGGATAGCCTCGGCGAGATGGGAAGAACACACATTTTCCGAGCCATCGAGATCCGCAATTGTCCGTGACACCTTGAGGATACGATCGTAGGCTCTGGCGGAAAGCCCCAGACGCTCAATAGCATTCTTAAGAAGATTTTGTGAATCGGGCTCCAGATCGCAGTATTTGCGAATGTGTTTCGACTCCATGTGAGCATTGCAGAATATTTTCTTTTCGTTTTTAAACCGTTCACGCTGTACTTTGCGCGCCTGTTCGACAAGAGTTCGCATCGACAATGAATCTTCTCCCGGTTCTTTCCGTGAGAGTTCTTCATAGGATAACGCCGGCACTTCCACATGGATATCAATCCGGTCCATCAGAGGACCTGAAATTTTCGACATATACTTCTGAATTTGAGGTTGAGTGCATGAACATTCATGACGGGGTTCGGTGTAATATCCGCACGGGCAGGGGTTCAACGCTGCGGCGAGCATAAATTTGGCCGGATAGGAGAGAGACATTGCGGCACGGGAAATAGTAACTTTGCCATCCTCGAGGGGCTGGCGAAGATTCTCCAGAACATTTTTATTAAACTCCGGAAGTTCATCCAGAAAGAGCACGCCATGATGACTCAGGCTGACCTCACCGGGCCGCGGATAGGAGCCGCCGCCAATCAAACCGGCATCCGACACTGTGTGGTGCGGCGATCGAAAGGGACGGGTTGCCAAAAGGGGCGTGTTTTCATCCAAATGCCCGGATACCGAATGGATTTTGGTGGTCTCCAGGGCCTCATCCAGGGTAAGATCGGGCAAAACTGACGGAAGCCTGCGGGCAAGCATGGTTTTTCCCGATCCCGGAGGCCCGATCATCATGATGTTATGCCCCCCGCCTGCAGCAACCAGAAGCGCTCGTTTGATATGCTCCTGACCTTTTACATCTTTAAAATCAATGGCATATTTCCGGGCCTTTTTGAACAAAGCCTGTACATCGGTCTTATAGGGTTCATTTCCCCGGAACCCTTCAAGAAAACTTAATGCCTCGGTTAAAGAATCAACCGGATAGATATCCAGCCCTTCTGCAACAGCCGCCTCTTCGGCACATTCCCGGGGAACAATAAGTCCCTTGATTCCCATATCACGGGCACAGATCGCCATCGAAAGCATCCCCTTGATCCGTTTAACTGTTCCATCAAGAGAAAGCTCCCCTACAATACAATAATCAAGGGCGTTTTTTATTTCAACCTGCTTATCCGCCATTAAAAGACCTATTGCGATAGGCAGATCATAGGCCGATCCTTCCTTTTTAACATCTGCCGGCGCCATATTAATGGTTACCTTGCGGGCAGGAAATTCATAGCCGCAATTTTTAATCGCAGACATCACCCGCTCCCTGCTTTCCCGCACTGCACCATCGGGGAGACCCACAATTGTAAAACTCGGGATCATATCGGTAATATCTGCTTCAATACCTATTTCAAAGGCATCGATACCTAAAACTGCCATAGAGCGAAGCTTAGCCAGCATCTGGTGGTTTCCTTTCACCTAATTTAATAGACATTTTTATGTCGAACATATATAATATATTCGGTATACCGGATTTCAGGAATTGCATTCGATTAAATACGGCTCCTGAAGCAAATAGAATTTACTATTGCCGACCTTCATTTTACAAGTAAACGTATCAGGAAGGTCTGTTTTATCAATTGCAGAGTGAAATGAAATTTTTGCTCCAATGCCGGGAAATTCTTTGAAGCCAATATCATCTCTATCTCAGGCGACCACATCGAAAATGGAAAAGCTCCCTGAAAAAGAAGACAAAGATTTTCTTATTGCACGAAAAGTACAGGAAGCAATGATTCCCCACAGCCTTCCGGCAATTGAAGGAATCGATATCGCTTCACTCTATCATCCCTGCTCCACAGTAGGCGGTGATTTGTTTGATGTCATTCATATTTCCGAGGACATGCTTGCGTTTTTGATTTTTGATGTTTCGGGGCATGGCGTTTCATCGGCATTAATTGCTTCAATGGCAAAACTTGCATTTCTCAATCATATCCGGAATGTAGCTTCTCCACGCAGCCTGATCGAGCGGGTCAATAAAGAAATCGTTCAACACGCTCTTGCAGATTATTTTATCACCGCTTTTGCCGCTTTCCTGGATCTCCATAACAACAAACTCTCCTACTGCAATGCCGGTCATCCACCTCCCCTTGTCTTTAAAAAAGAAGATCGGCAGCTGGTTTCATTAGGAACCTCCGGCCTCTTCATCGGCATCTTCGAAGATGGCCTCTATGAAGAAAAAATTCTCTATCTCAACCCCGGAGACTGGCTTGTACTTTTCAGTAACGGGATCTATTCGCTTTTTAACAGCGAAAACGAACTTCAGGGAAGAAAACGGCTCGAATTAGAAATTCTTCGCAAGCTCGATGATTGTTCTCCTGCCGGACTTGTCGAATGTTTTGACAGTAAACTGAATGATTTGCAGCAAACCCGGGCGCTCGATGACGACCTTACTGCAATCGTTATCGAAGTTTTAACCGCATCACGGAAAAATCAAATAAAAGACAAACTGGGTTTCGACCCAAAAGCCCCGGTCTATCTGATGTTTATCAACTATTTTGAAGAAATGGATCGGGCCACTGCTGTCATTCTCAAGGAAATGGATGAGTTCGGGTACCCCGACGACAGCATTCGGAAAATGAAAATTGCCCTGACCGAACTCCTTGCCAATGCGATCTATCACGGCAACAAAAAAGATCACACCAAAAAAGTCACTATAGGCCACATCACCACAAAGCATCATGTAACAGTAGCCATTATGGATGAAGGTGAAGGATTTGATATCGACGCCGTTCCTGATCCAACATTGCCCGAAAACCTTGAAAAAGACTGTGGCCGGGGCTTATTTATAGTTCGTAACTATGTGGATTTTGTGGATTATAATGAAAAAGGTAATCGCGTAATAATACGCAAGCACAGAATTACGGATAGCTGAATATGGCGCATATCGGTGTTGCGGGATATATGGGGGCAGGAAAATCAACCGTTGCACAGATCCTCAAAAAACACATTCCATGCCGGGTTATTGATGCCGATAATGACGCGAAACAACTCATGAATGGAAATGAAAAAATCAGAAAAGACCTGGTTGCTGCTTTCGGATCAGACATTATTGGCGACAATACAATTATTTTTCATAAATTAGGCGAATACGTTTTCAGGTCTCTTCAGAACCTCAAATTACTCAATAGCATCGTTCATCCGGAACTGCTTAAGCATCTTGCATCGGAGCTGGAAAAGAACAGAAAGGGAAATGTTATCTGCGATGCAGCGCTCATTCCTCTCTGGGGAATAGAGAGCTGGTTCGACACAGCAATATGGATTCACGCTGATCACTCGATACGCCGCCATCGTCTCGAAAGCTCAGGGAAGCTTGATCCCGCAGCTATCGAAAAACGAATGCGCTTGCAGGAAATGCTTTTTGATGCTCCATCGGGAAAGCCATGGTATATTATCGAAAACAATTCTGTAATTAGTACCCTGGAAAAAGGTATGAAAAAATTACTGGAGAAACGGTAAGAGAATTGCACTGTCGATTACCGGTTGTTTCATTTACATTTCCCGGATTTTTTTATTTTAGAAAAGGAAGTCCCTGATGAGTATACGGAAAAATGCCATCTCAATCCTTGCTTTTTTAATCATACTGGTCGTTACCGGATGTGGAAAAAAGGATCCCGATAAAGAACCCCTTTTTATTATTGATAACGACACTATCAGCTTAGGAAAAGCCAAGGAATGCGTATTTGATTCATCAATGGCAGTTTCTCAAATTGGTACCGCAGCCGCCCGCCGCCTTACCCTGGCTCAAACCGAGTTACAAACACTCGACACTGCCGATTATTCATCTGTTGTCAAAGACCTTGCGGAGCGCCTTTCCCTCGAAACCGGGGAAGACTGGAAAGCATATCCATCACGGTGCCTCTTCCTTTCAGGAAAAGCACTTCATAAAAAGGCCGATAGCCTTCTCTATCCCCAGGCAGTGTTTGCATCGGTTGATTCCCTGATAAAAGCAAATGTACGGTTTATTACCAAAAAAAGTCCGGTTCCGGTTACCGTAAAGGATACGGCCTTGAATAACGACAGCATTAATATCGCCAATGATACCAGAGCTTTTAGCAAACTGCTTTCATCTGTTTTGATACTCCCGGACCGTATTGCGGCAATTGTTAATGAGTTTATCCTCACCGAGACAATCTCGGTCGATTCGATGGCCGGGGTAGCGGATATGATTAAAGGGCTTTTGGCCGATAGGACATCCCAACCGGTCAAAAAACGAACAAAGGTTGTTAGGCAAAAGCGCGCCAATTCAAAAATGGCCTTAAAATACCGAAGTCAAAACTCCATTAAGGATTCGATTAATAAACACATACCCAATTTAAAGGCATTGTATAAAAAACAACTGAAAACAAATGAATCTATATCGGGTCAGATATGGGTTAATTTTGTCGTTACTCCCGACGGCCGGGTGGCTTCGGCAGCCATAACAAAATCATCGATTAACAACCCGGCTTTTCTGAATTCGTTTCAAAATTATATAAAAGAAATACGATTCAAGAAAATCCCCGGAAACATCGGCGATATGAGGTTCAATTTTCCCTTCGAATTTACTCCCGGGTAGTAATGAACAGGAAGAATGTTGGCTCTCATATCAAAAAAGCTGTATTTTTATTTTTCTCGCTGATTACGCAGTGAACCATTATCACTGCCGTGGATACGTAAAGGCGGAAATGGTAAGCCTGGTGCTAACAGGGCAGAATCGAAGATTAAATTTATGCTCAAAGAACATTCTTTATTCATAAAGCAGATAATCGCAACCGTTGATTGCCTGCTTTTACTCGCCGCCTTTTACCTTGCCCACACGCTTGTTATTCAATTCAGGCCATTATTTCCCATATTTCATTATTGGCTGATGTTCATTGCCCTTCTGGGGTTTTATCTCTATTTCGCCTGGACCCGCTCTCTTTTTTCTATTCTCCATTTCAGCTGGATGCGAAACCTGGTTCCACGAATATTTATGATTTTTGCCTCAGTCGGCATTTTAGGGGCGGCAATTCTTTATATCATGCCCGACCCTTTTGACAGCAGGGTACTCTATGTAGCATTCGTCATGATCTCTTTTCTTCTTATCACCACCGAAAAACTGATTCTTTTAAATGCTGTTGCGGTCATTCGCCGGAGAAACCATAACCTGACGCCGGTGATGCTTTTTGGCCGTGGCCGGGATGCCGCCGAGATTATACATAAAACCCGGAGCCATTCGGAATGGGGACTTCGTGTGGCTCAGACCGTCGACTTGGGGATCTCACCTTCCGAATTCGAAAATATGCTCAAAAGCAGCTATGTTGAAGAAGTTTTTTTCTGTATACCCCGTAATTTTACCAAAGGCGGATTCAGGATAGATCCCTTTCTCCACATTTGTGAAGAGATGGGACGGCCGGCACGGGTCTTTCTCAATATATCCGGAGCAACCACTTTTGCCCGATGGGAGTATCATCAGTTTTTAGATCGACCGACAATTATTTCCCATACAGTTGAACTCGACCCGGACCAGTTGATCTTCAAGCGTTGCTTTGATTTTCTTGGGGGGCTTATCGGCATTATTTTTCTGGTTATTTTCTATCTTCCACTGGCAGCAATAATCAAACTGACATCCCCCGGCCCGGTGTTTTTCAAACAGGTGCGGGTGGGTAAAAACGGCAAACGGTTTATTATTTACAAATTCAGAACCATGTATATGGACGCCGAAAAACGCAAAAAGGAGCTGGAAAATAAAAACGAATTAAATGGTGCAATATTTAAGATCAAAGATGACCCGCGAATTACGCCTATCGGGAAAATAATCAGAAAATTGAGTATCGATGAACTTCCCCAGTTTATCAATGTCATGCGTGGCGAAATGTCCCTTGTCGGAACCCGGCCGCCAACCCCCGATGAAGTGAGCAAGTATGAAAAATGGCACCATCGGAGAATCAGTATTAAACCCGGTATAACCGGGATGTGGCAGGTAAGCGGACGAAATAAAATAACCGATTTCGACGAAATAGTAAGACTGGACCTGAAATATATCGATACCTGGAGTATATGGCAGGACCTAAAAATTATAGGTAAAACTGTTTTTGTTCTCTTTGAACGTGATGGTGCTTATTAATAACTCAATCCGATTTCCATCCGGTGCACTTTATAAAGCCAAAATAGGCGCGCCGGCAACAATTCCAATTCCTCAGTCGGCAAAGACATTTCATGACAAACTTGTTGTGATTCTCAAGGAGCTTTATACGCTTGATTGTCGCTCGAGTCTCGATAAAAATTTCAGGGATAAATATAATCAGGCTCTCCATCTGTTTGAAACGTATCAGAATGAAATAGTCCGGCACTACAATCGAAAGATTACCTGCACGAAAGGATGTGCCTGGTGCTGTTATCACTGGGTAGAGGATGTTTACTCCTTTGAAGCGGAAATCATTGCCGATTTTCTGAAAACCAGTCGCAACCATGATCTTCCGGCACTCAGAGAACAGTTGCGGGATGATGAAGCCGCGCTGGTTGATCTCGACAATCTGGTGGAAAAAAAACTGGCCGATTCTCCCTATGCCGGCGAACTCGACGATAATGACCGGATTGATCTTCTCCTTGCAAGCTATTACCAGCTGAAACGCCCCTGTCCGCTCCTTGACGATAATGGTGCTTGCACTATCTACCCCCTACGCCCCCTTACCTGCCGTATCTATGTCTCCTTTTTTGATCCCCGGCATTGCACACCCGAAGTCGTGGATCATGAAGACAGCAGAACATATTTGCTTAACTGTGAAGAACCGGCGAGTGCCATACTTGACCAGATTCATTTCAAGCATCTGGCCTTTGAAGAAGACACCGGTCTGCGCTCTCTGCTGTTGAAATATCTTCAAGAAATCTGAAAAGGAATCGTTGCACTCCGATGGATACATCCCATTTGCCATTCTCGCTGCCTTATACCATTTTTAATTCATAACCGATTACCGGTCGATTCACCATTACCGAAGGATCTTACTATGCTTTGCTATAGCAGTCTTAAAAAGGGCGGAAGATTCAACATTATCGTATGCTTTATGGCAATCGGGTGGGTTCTTTTCATACTTATCGACACCTTAATGGGAGTTACCCGGAGCGGATATACAATCAGGATGAATAAAAACATCAAACATATCTATAAGCTGCTGAATTTTTTCAAAACAAAAATCCTCCTGGCCCTTCTGGTCATAAATGCCATTCTTGCAATATCCACACTCATGATCAGTAAGAAAAACGCCGCTCAATAATAAATTATTCAACCTCCTCACTGTTTTTGAGCGATTTTTGTATTTTCATTTGTCTTTTTAAGTAATATATCATAAAACTGGCCGGTTCTAAAACCGGAGCAATCGCCGGAATATCCGCTCATGAGTTCAACAAAAATCAAAGAGCTCTACGAAAAGTATGGTTTTCTTATTTACGGACAGTGTCGTGCGATTCTAAAATCAGAAGATGATGCAAAAGACGCACTCCAGGTGGTGTTTATGCAGCTTATGAGTAAATATCACACAATCAGTGATAAAAGCAAAGTTATTCCCTGGATTTATAACACCGCAAAGAACCACTGTTTCAATGTTCTTCGTTTCAGGAAAAAATTCGATACTGCCGACATAGCACTTCTGAAATCTGATTCAGAAAAAATTGATGATCTTTTCTGCAAAAAGGAGATTATTACCCTGGTTTTAAGTCAATACAATAAAAATATCCGTGATGCTGTTTATTTAACCTATGTGGAGGGCTTTAATCAGGAAGAAATCAGGAAAATTACCGGCCAGTCTCCTGCAACGATTCGACGGAACCTAGGCCGTTTCAAAAAAAAACTTCCTCATATACTTAAAAGGATACAATCAGAATGAATAATCATCCGGACAAACTTGAACTGACGGCTTATTTTACCCACGACTGTTCTGAAACGGCCCGGAATACACTGCAAAAGCATTGCTCCAAATGTCCTTCCTGTGCAGATTATCTTCGCCGGCTCGATTCAGAAAAATCGGCATTTTTGGAACGATTTCCCTCCAGCGATCAGAATTTCGGCAGGGAATCAAAGATCAGGCCATTATTCCCCCGGCCATTGTATGCTCTTGCCGCCTCTCTTGTGCTTCTTCTGGGCGGGTACCTTATATTTCAGCACACCGTATCCGGTCCTGAGTATCGAACAAAAGGAGAATCCGATCTGGCGGTATATGTTAAAACCCAATCGGGCGAAATCAGGGAACGAAAAAGCCGGATTTTCACACCCGGTGAACAGGTCCAGTTCACCTATACATGCGGTGCAAAAAACAAACTTATCCTGCTCAGTATCGATGAAGAGGGAAAGATTACCACCTATTACCCGGAAAACGGTGCCGGGTCAGTGGAATTGGAAAAAGGACAAAACCTGCCACTGCCCAATAGTATTATTCTCGACGATTACATAGGAAAGGAACTATTTATCGTTGTTTTTTCAGAAAAGCCCCTTTCGGTATCGTTAATCCGGAACCGGGTTGTCCGGCAGTTTTCATCGAAAAAAGATTTTTCTTCAATCGATCTCGACTTAGGCGATGATACCCGGGTAAAAAAGCTTTTAATAACCAAAGCCGGGACAGATCAATGAAATATTTTTGCTGGCCATTATTTCTTACTCTGGTGATATGCTTTTCATCCTTTGCAGCACGTTTCGCAGTGCTTGCAGGTAACAGTGAAGCCGGTGATAGCTATGAATCACTCAAATATGTCAACAACGATCTGCAAGAATTTCAATCAATTCTTAATGACTACTGCGGCTTCAAAAAACAGAATATTATCATGCTCCATAATTCTTCCCCGAAAGAACTTCTGCAATCGATATCATCATTTCAGGAAAAGTGGGACAGCGCATCAGAAGAACATCTTTTCCTCTTTTACTATTCCGGTCATGCCACCCACGACAGTCTGCTCATGGGAGAAAAACGGCTGGCGATGACTGATCTGAAAAGACGACTCGACCAGGTACCCGGAACAATCAGAATCGCCATTCTGGATGCATGCCAAAGCGGCGGTTTTACCAGAACAAAGGGCGGTAAATTAGCCGAACCCTTTCTGTTCAAGGAAGACGGCAAAGTAAAGGGACAGGTAATTCTCTACTCGTCATCGGCAAATGAGCATTCCCAGGAATCGGATTATTACCGGAACTCAATTTTTACCTTCCATTTTCTCAATGCCCTCCGAGGATGCGCCGATTTGTCGCAGGACGGCAAAATAACATTGAACGAGGCCTATCATTATTCTTACAACCATACCATCGCAAGTACGGTCAAATCATCGGTTGGTATTCAGCATCCGGGATATCAATTCAAAATTCAGGGAGAAGGAGATATCATTCTGGCCGATCTGAATATCCGTACTCAGGGCATTATTCTCGAGGAAGGTGTGGCGGGCCCGGTGACAATCCTTGACAAGAACCGAACGATTGTCGCCGATCTGACCAAAGAGGCCGGATCCCGGTTCATGATCGCACTTAACCCCGGAACATATCAGGTAGTTAATCGAAGCGGGAGTAGTAAACGGCTGGCAGCTGTTACGATAAAGGAAAAAAAGACTCACTCAATTCGCCCGGCGCACTTTCGCCATGTCAAGCCCACCCGCTCCACCGCTAAAGGAGACAGACAAACCAACCTTGTTTTCAGCCTTATCGGCCTGTTCGGCTATCAGTTCACCGATTTCGCCCCCCTTGTGGACGACCTTAATCATGCTTTTGGAAATTATTCAACTTTTGGTATATCACCCCGGTTTTATTTCCCCATGGGTCTTTATCGCCCGTCGATGAGCGCAGAACTGCTTTTTGCCAATGGAATTTATACTCGTTTCGGTGCAGCATATATGTGGGATTCCGATAAAGATACCTACTTTAGTTCAAAAGCGAATCCCTTTGACAATAATCTCTATTCCTATTCATTAACCACCGAAACCGATCTTGCTCTTACTGCAGTCGAAATCGGCTCCGGATATCGATTCACCTCCGGCCTTCTCAAAGACATCTCTTTTCACGCCGGCCTTACTTTTATGTACATTGACTTTGTGTGCTCCTCGACATTTAGCGACCAGCTTTACAACGTGGTGCAATCCGGCAAACAGAAAGAAACCGGAACTCTTGTTCTGCCCTTTCTCGCCGTAGCCTATGAGTATTCCTTATCTCCTTTTACTCACATCGGGACTGAAATTCGGTACAAATATCAGGATTCGGCGGAGACAATCGATAAGAACTCGCCTACTCCATTTACCTATGATTTCGGCGGTTTTGATATGTCACTCATGATCAGAGTTCCATTCATTCACAATACCTTGAGGAAATGATATGAAAACAGCTCTCCCGGCTCTAATGGCAGTCTTCATGATATTTCTCCGCTGCAGTGTCGAAACGGATATGGCAATGGACTCCCCAATGCATCCACCTCTCCCCCGGACGAGTAGTATCATTCCCCTTCAGGCGGGCAACCACTGGATTTATTCATATACCGATTACGATTCAACAGGAAAAATCCAGCATTCCCGGTGGGAGCTGGATCTTGCAATACCATCGGTGTGGGGACTTAACAACAAGACTGTTCTCGAGACCCTTACCCTGCAAAATGTCGATGACCCGGCGTATGAATATGTGTATGAATATGAATGGGAAGCGATTGACAGCGGTTTTTATGTTGTCTACAGGGATATCAACGTAACAGTCAGGGGATTATATATCACTGGCGAATACAACTATTCCACCAATCGGATACAGCTCTACGATACTGCCCATCTGTGGCTGGCCTATCCGGCCCATACCGGCGATACCTGGACCCTTCACCCGGAAATTACCTCAGATTCTGAGGAAGTTACTCTTGAAATTCTTTCGACCAGCGAAACATTCTATTGCGGTAATCAGCACCCCCTTGATGCATCAGCCCTGTCCTTTTATACATGTTATCTCTACAAAGAAACGACCGATTCCACAACGAGTTATTATTACTATAACGAAAAAGTCGGTGCGCTGGGATATCTGCACTATCACAACGGTGTGCTGCGGACATCGTATATGTTGCAGGATTTTATCGAGCCCTCATCGTGAATGAATCGGGACTTACCTTTTCCTCTCGATACCGGAAACGTATTTTATCATATCTTACTGCGCGATAAAGCTGCCGATAATTCGTAATAATTTAAAGTGTTGAATAAATACCATGCATCGTGAATCAGGAGACTGAATATACGAGGGGGGTGTAAAAATGAAAACAATCTATCTTGATAACAATGCAACAACCATGACGGCCCCTGAAGTTGTTGAGGCAATGATGCCTTTTTTCGGAGAATATTTTGGAAATCCATCGAGTATCCACAAATTCGGTGGTTCGGTACGAAAGTATGTCGACAGAGCTCGTGAGGAGGTCGCCTCCCTTCTCAAGGCCAAACCGGATGAGATATTTTTTACCAGCTGTGGCTCGGAGAGCGATAACCAGGCTTTGAAAGGTTTTTTAAAAAAGCACAAATCCAAAACCAGAATTATAACCTCGGCAGTGGAGCACCCGGCCGTGCTCAACACCTGCCGTTTGTTGCGTGAAGAAGGCGTTTCGGTAAAAGAGATATCCGTCGATGAGAACGGCATGTTGAATATGGATGAATTTTATCACGCTCAGATTGATGAAGATACGCTTGTAAGCATAATGTGGGCCAACAACGAAACCGGCGTATTATTCCCGATACGGGAACTGAGTGAGTATGTTAAATCAAAGGGCGGCACATTTCATACCGATGCCGTACAGGCTGTCGGCAAACTATCGATCGACATGAGCGCTATTCCGGTTGACATCCTTGCGCTCTCCGGCCATAAGCTCCACGCACCCAAGGGAGTTGGTGCTATTTACATACGTGAAGGTACCGCTGTGGCGCCCCTGATTACCGGCGGGCACCAGGAAGATGGCATGCGCGCCGGCACCGAAAATGTACCCTACATAGCCGGATTGGGAAAAGCGTGTGAACTTGCCGCCGGCACCTTGCAGGAAGAAACCGTACAGGAAAGCAAGCTTCGGGATAAACTCGAAAAGGCACTTCTTGAACAGTGCCCCGGAGCAAAACTCAACGGCCATCCGGAAAAACGGCTTCCAAACACAACAAATATCAGTTTCGAATTTATTGAGGGTGAAGCAATTCTTCTCATGCTCGATGAACACGGAATCGCAGCATCTTCAGGTTCGGCCTGCACGACCGGTTCTCTGGAACCCTCCCATGTCATGCGCGCGATGGGGATCCCCTATACCTTCGCTCACAGTTCGACCAGATTCAGCCTGAGCAGGTATACGACCGAAGAGGAAATCGATAAAGTTATCGAGGTGATGCCCGGAATCGTGAAACGACTGAGAGAACTCTCTCCCTTTGTGAAATAGCCATGTAAGGTAACGTTATACCAATGCATATGAAAGTGTACTCATGATAAAAAACAGCGATGAAATTCTCCGGCTTAAAAATGATTTGAATGCAGTAATACTCGCACACACCTATCAGCCCGGTGAAGTGCAGGATATTGCCGATTTTGTTGGTGATTCCTATGGCCTCAGTGCAAAGGCATCCAACATTGAGGCAGAGGTTATTGTTTTTTGCGGTGTGCTTTTCATGGCCGAGACGGCGGCAATCCTCAACCCCCAAAAAAAAGTAGTCCTGTCCTCGCCTAATGCTGGCTGTCCCATGGCCGATATGATCACCGCACCTGAACTTGTGGAGTTGAAGAAAAAGTATCCCGACTATATGGTCCTCTGCTATGTAAATTCACCGGCCGAGGTAAAAGCAGAATCCGATATATGCTGTACCAGTTCCAATGCCTTGAAAATAGTCCGGCAGATTCCTGAGGAAAAAGGCATTATTTTTGTTCCCGACAAGCATCTTGGCTCTTATGTCCAGGAACAGACCGGCCATGAAATGGTCCTGTGGGAAGGTTTTTGTCCTACTCATGCCAGAATCACTCCCGCAATGGTTCGTGCAGCACAAGAAGAACACCCACAGGCATGCAGCATGATTCACCCTGAAGCCCCGAAAGAATGTCGCGACCTCTGCGACAAGGTCTTTTCAACCGGCCAGATGTGTGATTTTGTTGCCGTCGACAACAATACCGAATATATAATCGGTACCGAATTCGGAATTATTCACACTCTGAAAAAGCGGAATCCTCAAAAACGCTTCTCTCCATTATCGAATCAGATTACCTGCCCCAACATGCGACAAGGCAGCTTTGATGCAACTCTTGCGGCACTCAAAGGAGAAGGTGGCCTCCTGGTTTCGGTACCTCCGGAAGTTGCCGACAGGGCGCGAGGGTCGCTGCAGCGCATGCTCGAAATGAGTGCCTGAAAATAGTACTTATTGCCGGGATGAGATGATACTGGAGTAACGATTGTTATATCAGACCGTTAAGATCGTTGCGTTCGGGGTTTCCGCCGAGTTGCCTGATAGCTTCATTTGATACATCCTGCTGCTGCAGCGGTTCAATTACATCATGCCGTAAATCGGGTACCCAGGTATTCACAATGCGTGTACCTGACTCTGAAGAAATCACTGTTTTATTACAGGCGGCCGGTATCAGAATATTCTGCCCCTTGCGGTAATATTGTTGCCCGGCTTCTGAAGTAATCCGGGGATTACCATCAAGCACCGTCAGTACCTGAAAGGATTTTCGTGAAGGCACCACATATTCGGCCGATGAATCGAAGTGATATTCGATCATTGAAAAGTAACGGCATGCAACACGATATCGACAACTGATCTCTTTTATGCAGTTGTAAGTCACAGGGGGGATTTTATGACGATCGTGGAAAAAAGTATCAACCACACCGAGTGATTCGGTGATATGCAAAGGACGGTTCGGATCGTTGCGTCCCCAGTCATAAAACCTGAATGTTGTGTCGGATGTTTCCTGGATTTCGAAGAGAACGGCGCCTTTTAAGGTCGCGTGAACAGTGCCTGCCGGAATAAAGAGAACATCACCCTGCCGAACATCCACATAATTCAGCAACTCGGGCAATGATTCCTTATGCACGCTTTCTTCAATTTCCTCACTTGAAACCGGGCTGTTAAAACCAACGATCATCTGCGTGCCGGGTTCTGCATGGGCAACATACCAGCACTCGGTTTTTCCGAAACTACCCCATCCGTTGGACTGTGCCTGTAAATCGTTGGGGTGGACCTGGACTGACAACTGGTCCTGAGCATCGATAAATTTATACAGCAAAGGAAAGGTGTCGAATGAATTGATTTCTCCAATCAGCTCATTCCGGTGCTGCATGAACAGGTCATTCAGGGATGTTCCCATTAAAGGACCTTCAGCAACCCGGGAAATGTCATTACCGAATCCCGATATTTCCCAGGATTCGCCGATTTTTGCCTGTGGCGAAATATCTTTGTTCAGCAGGAGGGCAAGCTTGTTGCCGCCCCAGATTTTTTCTTTGTATATGGGGTCAAAAAGTAATGGTGGTAGCATGACAGAAATATAATTTAATTATTCTGCTCAAGTACTTGTTCGGTAAAATTTTCGTGGGTATCAAAGAGAAAACCGTCAAAAACGATATCAAACTTGAGTGTTTCGAAAATATAATTGACGTATTCATTGGAGGAAATGATATAGATAGCTCCACCCATCTTTTTAACTTTATTGAGGTTATACACCAGGGCCCCGATGCCACCGCTGCAAATAAAAGTAACTTCATCAAGGTTAAAAGCAATATGACAAAATCCGTCGTCCACTATCTGATGTATCTCTTTGTCGAGCAGCCTGGCATTTTCCCAGTCTACACGACCGGCGACTTTGATTATCTTGAATTTGCCGAGTTCCTTGACCGAAAGCTCCATTGACAACTCCTTGCAAGGGTGAATAAAAGCCTTGTGGACCCTTCAACCGGATCCTTAAGAATCTATTTCCTCAAAATCAGCATCCGATATATTTTCCCCGCTGGTATCAAAGCGCCTGGATTTTCGCTTTTGTGAATCGGTTTGCTGAAAGGTCCGGTTTTCTTTTCTGGAAAAAAGCAGTGATTTAATTAGATAAAAAATCAACACAATCCATAGAATCTTGAATAATGATAACATACGCGCCACAGAAAGACAATAATATTTTAGGGATTTCTGGTATAATTGTTTAACATCTTAAATGTTCAAATACAGCCGGAATTTCGAAACTCTTGGATCCCCAAAAAGAAGAATTGCAATATTTTCGGGTGAAGCCGTATTTTAATTCTCTGCCGGCGGGGTTGTAAAACTCCGTATGGCGAAAATCTTTTACAGCATTATAATTACGATCTATTGAATAAATATAAATGCATAATCGTATACAATTCCCAAAATACATTATTTTTTCCTGCAGATATATAGATATCCGGAAGGTTATAAGAAAGGATTCATTGTATGGCTGTTGATATTGCTCAACTGAATGAAAGAATTGCAGAGCAAAGCGGTTTTGTATCGGCCCTGAAGACTGAAATGCGGAAAGTAATTGTCGGGCAATCCCGGATGGTCGAGCGTCTTCTTATCGGCATGCTCACCAAGGGACATATTCTTCTTGAAGGTGTTCCCGGTCTGGCTAAGACGCTTTCTGTTTCAACATTGTCTAAAATAGTTGATACAAGTTTTCAACGTATTCAGTTTACTCCCGACCTTCTTCCCGCCGATTTGATCGGTACGCTGGTGTACAACCAGAAAACCGGTGAATTTGTTCCTAAAAAAGGTCCGGTGTTTGCCAATATTATCCTTGCGGATGAAATAAACCGCGCCCCGGCAAAGGTACAGAGTGCGTTACTTGAATCCATGCAGGAACGTCAGGTCACCATCGGTGACACAACCTATGAACTACCAACACCCTTTTTAGTTCTTGCCACCCAGAACCCGATTGAACAGGAGGGCACCTATCCCCTTCCCGAGGCACAGGTTGACCGGTTTATGCTGAAGCTCAAGATCGATTATCCTACCAGGGGAGAAGAACGTGAAATTCTGTCACGGATGGGTGACGGCATTGTTCCCAAAGTAACCAAGGTGATATCCGTCGATCAGATTCTGAAAGCCGGCACGGTTGTGAATGAAATTTATATGGACCCAAAGGTAGAAGAATATATTGTCAACCTGGTTTTTGCCACCCGCAAGCCCAAAGAAAACGGACTTGCAGAGATTGATGGTCTGATCGAGTACGGAGCATCGCCCCGGGCAACCCTCTATCTCAGCCGTGCGGCGCGAGCCCATGCCTTTATTCGCGGTCGAGGGTATGTTACTCCCGAAGATATTAAAGCGATTGGTATGGATGTTTTACGTCATCGTGTTATAATTACCTATGAGGCCGAGGCCGAAAATATCAGCTCCGAAGATATTGTTCAGAAAATTTTTGACGGTGTTGAAGTTCCATGATGGTATAATAAACAAACGTATGCATCTTTTCCAAACAACGAGTATATCTGTTCTTGTCAGTATTATTTTGTGTTGCACGACAATCGCGCAGGCCGAAAAGGTACTTATCTACGATGAGGAAAAAGGAATCATTTTTGTAGAAAAAGAGAAAAGCGCAACAAAAGGTACGGCAAAAAAGGAGAAACCGTCGCCAGGTGTGTCCGGTACTCAACAACCGCAACAAAATCCAGGCATCCGGAAACCATCAAATAAAGAAGACATCCATATCGGTAGGAAAAAGGATCCTCCCGAGCTCTATTTTCGCTCAGGCCTGGAATACTTTAAAAATCAAGATTACGAGAATGCACTGAAAAATTTCACCTTTGCCGATTCCGTTGATCCAAAGCCGCTCTATACTCTCTGGGTAGGAAAATCTCTCCGACGGCTGGAACGCTATCAACAGATGCATTTTGTTATGGAAAAACTTCTCAATACTGCCCCGGAAAGCGATGTCGCCGATGACGCTCTCTTTGAGATAGCATTCCATAATCAAAAAACCAACAATTATGAGAAAGCTGTGGAACTGTATGCCCGACTTGCAGAGCAGTATCCTTTCGGGCGTTCTTTTTCAAACGGTCAGGAATTCAGGGAAATAGCCCGGGAACAGCGTCGCATGATGCGCGCGGAAATTATCTCCATTCTTCGCCTCCTGGGATATAAAGGTGAAGACCTCACCGACCTCTATATCTCCTTTCAAACAAGAGAAAACCTTGAGGTTACCGGAACCGGCACACAGGAAACCATCAATGCCATCAAAGCCCGCCACCAGGAGCATTTGCAACGGGAAGAAGAAAAACGGTTAATGGAAGAGCGGACACAGAAGCACAAAAAGTGGGGGATCTTTATCGGTATATTCGTATTGATTAATCTGGCGGCCATAATAATTCAGCGATTTGTCATCAGTTCAAAGGTAAAACATCTCGAATCAATGGCTAATGAACTTATAGATTTGGAAACACACTCATTATGATACCAAAGGAAGTATTAAAAAAAGTTCGTCAAATCGAAATCAAGACTCAAAGTATCGTTAATTCGATTCTTTCGGGTGAGTACCATAGTGTTTTCCGCGGACAGGGAATGGAATTTTCCGAGGTGCGTACCTACATGGAAGGCGATGATATTCGAAATATCGACTGGAACGTGACCGCCCGCATGGGCGACCCTTTTGTTAAGAAACATATTGAAGAAAGAGAGCTGACAGTCATGCTTCTGGTCGACGCTTCGGCATCGGGCAATTTTGGGACTCAGGAAAAATTCAAAGATGAAATTGCCGTTGAACTCTGCGCATTGCTTGCCTTCTCTGCGATCAACAACAACGATCGCGTCGGCTTGATTATTTTTACCTCCGATATCGAAAAATATATCCCCCCAAAAAAGGGTAAAAAGCATGTACTGCGGGTCATCAGGGAGCTGCTCTATTTCAAGCCCAAAGGCAAAAGAACAGATATCAGCGAAGCGGTCAAATTTTTAAGCAATGTTCAGACCAAACGCTCTGTTGTTTTCATTGTTTCCGATTTTTTATCCTCTGGGTTCGAGGCCCCTTTGCGTGTTGCGGCACGACGGCATGATGTCATTGCTTTGAAACTCAGCGATCCACGGGAACTTGTACTTTCCGACAGCGGCCTTATGGAACTGGAAGATCCCGAAACAGGTGAAACGATGCTCGTTGATACCACCGACAGGGCATTCCGAACGGCATACCAGAAGGAAATAAATAAGAAAAAGGAAGCCCTGGCATCTTTTTTTCTCTCAACCGGCATTGATGAAATTCCGATTACAACCGACACCGATTATGTCGAACCACTGGTGAAATTTTTCCGCAAACGTGAAAAAATGATGGCATGATGAACCATTCCCCCTTGAATAAAAAAGTCAAAGAAGCAATAGAGGCTGTATATCCGCAGGTAGTGGCCATACGGCGTCACCTGCACATGTACCCGGAATTATCAAACCATGAGCACGACACAGCAGCCCTGGTCTACCGGCAAGTGAAAGAGTGGGGACTAAAACCCCGGTATCATATCGGAAAAACCGGAGTTACCGCAGATCTTGGGATTGGTAAAGGAAAAACGATTGTCCTTCGAGCAGACATGGATGCTCTACCGATTCAGGAGAAGAACAGGGTTGCCTACAAATCACAGGTAAACGGTGTCATGCACGCCTGCGGCCACGATATTCATACGGCCTGTCTTCTGGGTGCAGCGAAAATCCTTGCATCGTTAAAAAAGGAGCTTCACGGAAAGGTTGTTTTTCTTTTCCAGCCTTCGGAAGAAGTGGAACCGGGCGGTGCAATACAGATGATTCGATCCGGTGCATTTCCCGGCAATGTCGATGCAGTCTTCGGTCTTCATGTCAGTATCGACCACCCAACCGGCACAATCGGACTGAAACCCGGTGACGATTGTAGCGGGGTACTTACCTTTGATGTTACTGTTCGGGGAAAGGGTGGCCACGGCGCAATGCCCGAGCGGGCAATCGATCCGATCGTATGCGCATGTTCCATGATCATGGAGCTTCAAACCCTTATCAGCAGAGAAAGCCCGCCTTTTGAACCCGCAGTTTTAACTGTCGGCTCCTTTCATTCGGGAACAAAACGAAATATTATCCCTGATGAAGCCCGCTTCTACGGGACGATCCGCACCTTCTCCGAGAAACTTCAAACCCAGCTTCAACGGCGGGTAACCCAGGTGCTGAAAGCGGTTGCCCACTCTTTCAGAACCGGAGTGGAGGTTTCTTTTGTAAAATCATATCCTCCCGGATACAATGATCCTGCGATGACCGGAAGGGCGAAGGATATTCTCAGAGACGCGCTGGGAAAATCGAAGGTTGCAGTCCGTTCGTATCCTACCATGTTTGCAGAAGATTTCACCTATTATCTGAAAATGTCCCGGGGAACCTACATTCACCTCGGTGTAAAAAAGCCAGACGATAAAGCACCGGCGGGACTCCACAGCGCCCGGTTTCTTCCCGATGAAACCGCTATGAAAACCGGCATCATGACGCATTGCGCCCTTGCTCTGGGGATAGCAGGGAAAAATTAGAAGTTTTTCAGATAATTAAGGACATCCTTAATGCTGGGCTGGATCGCACTGCCGATAATCCGAGCAAGACCGATTATCTCAAAAAGATTTCGTACTTCATTATCGGTATCCTCGGAAAGGACAACTGCCATTTTACCGTTGCCTTCATCATGGCACCACCGCCATAATTTTGCCGTCACGCCCAATCCTTCACTCGAAACATACTCGCAATCGGAAAGATTAAGCGCAATGGAAGGATACTTTTGTTCTTTTATTGACTCGATAATTGCATTAAATTCTTTAGCTTCTTTTTTCTGGAACACCTTTTTTGGAAACTGAATAACCGCGATATCATCTTTCAAACAGACCTCGACTAAAGATGTTTTTTCTGTCTCCTTACTTGACATATTTGTCCTCTCCCTGTATGAGGACATCCAGAAATTCCTGTGCATCCTCGGCTTTCAGCAATTCTTTGCGCACCTCTTCATAAGAGACAATCCTTGACAACGAAGACAAAATTCTGGTGTGGTCGGTTGATGTATTTGCCGGTGAAATAAGCAAAAATATCAGATATACCGGTTTTTCGTCGATGGCTTCGAACTCAATGCTCTCAGAAACGCGGGAAACAATCATATATAATTTTTCGATTCCGGGGATCCGCGCGTGAGGAATCGCAATGCCGTAACCGATTCCCGTCGACATTTCCGCTTCTCGATCCAGGATCTTCTGAACAATAAACTCCCGGGGTTTCAAATTATAAAGCTTGGTAATAAAATTACCCATTTCCTGCAGGGCAGCTCTTTTATTAGATGGTTTATAATCTAAAAGGATTCCGGTCTTTTGAAGAATGTTTTTTATTTTCGCCGTCACTATTCGCTTTCCTCATTTTCTTCTTCACTGGCTTCTTTTTCGGTTTTTTTCTTCCGACGCTTGTTGATTACCACGCAGATACGGCCGATGAAGTAAATAACGAATCCTGCAATTGTCACTGATATCGATATCGTTCGTACTGTTCCACCATAATAACGAAAACGAGTGACAAAAGCAATAAGCCCTGCAATGGAAACAAAAAAACCGACCATCATAATGGCCAGACCGTTATTAAGCATTGCATCGAATATCTTTTTCATACATTTTCCTTTCAGAAAACCTGTCTTCAGCCGTGGAGATAAAATGGTTTCTGATACCCCCTCTATTCAATTGGATAGAGAAGCTTGTTCCAATCAGACGGTGAGATCTCCTTTAATTTACTGCATATCTCCCGGGCTTCCCGGCCGTTTGAGAAAGAGAGGTGTACTGTAAGCCGCTGCTTTTCAAACCCCGGCGAATGCACAATTTCTACCTTTTTCGGTGCAGGATTCACCGCTGTTGCATGCTGTTTCCATTCTTTCAGAGCTTTACTGTACCGGGGAAATCTCATGCTAAAGAGCAGATCTCTCATTTTTTCAATTTTTTGAGGAGCATTCAGCGTTTGAGAATCGATCAGGTCGACAATCTCTTTTTTTTGAACAATATCCGACACACTACATTTTTCATTCATGGCGATTTCCGGCAGCCACTCAAGAAATTCACGCTGAATCTGGAAAGAAAGCTTGAGATTGGAAAAAAGCGAAAGAAATACCGCCCGCTCATGCTGATCAAGAGTGGTAAGCTGTGATCCGGTTTCCAGGGAAATACGACTTTCTGAAAGCGCATCAAGAATATCTTCGCTGCAGCCGGCACATGACAGGAGCTGTTTTTGTTCATGACGATTTATTTTGCATAAATTCAACAGCTTATTGTATTCTTCACCTTCCACATGCTTTTGTATCCAGGAATAAAAGAGCACTTTTTCCCGAATATGCAGCTGTTTTGAACTGTTGAACAAAATCCTCATTATCCCGGTATTTTGTTCATCGGGATTGGATGTAATAACCCCGCACATACACTCCCTATGGCCCCCCTTTTTATTTTCATGCAGCCGCTTGCACCCGTCAACAACTTCATAATCGGCATTTCCCCGGTCCACGACCATAACCGGTGCGGCATAATCCCACAGGGACAACCCATTAAACGGCACGTTCGGATCATACAGCTCCTCGGGACATCGGAGTTGTGTTACTTTGAGTGACTTGTATTCTATCTCCAGGCTTTTCCCGGTAAGCTGTTCAAACTCCATTAACATCTGCGATCGACCTGAACTGTTCATAACGTTTCAAATCTCCTCTTTTTTTATAGCCTCCGGCAACGATACAAGCCTTTCTGACCAGCTCCCTTTTAGCAAGCACTTGCTGGTTTTCCCGCAACTCACCGGTATACAAAATATGCAGAATACTCCTGATACGGAAACGGTCCAGAGCAAAAGCCGTCGATGACAGCTGATCACGGTGCCCGCCATAGCGGGTCAGGAGGTATTCATCTATCAGCCCGACAGGATATTTCGAGGTTACTTTTAACCACAAATCATAATCTTCACAGGCAAGAAAAGACTCGTTGAATCCTCCGAATTCATGATAAAGATCCCGATCCATGATTACGGATGATGGTGTTATCATACAACGCTTGAGTGACATTTCAAAAATATCTCCGGCCTGTTTTTTGTGATTTTTAGGCGGATTTACTCTTTTTCCACGGCGAATCCATATCTCCTGGGTCTGAGAAATACGAAAGGACGGATTTCTCCTGATCCAGTCGAGATGGTGCTCGAGCTTATTTTCATGCCACTCATCATCAGAATCAAGAAAGGCAAGCAGTGGTGCCGAGGTGCATCGAACGCCATAATTACGGGCATAAGAGACTCCTTTGTGCATATCCAGTCTTTCATATCTGATCCGGGAATCCGAAAACAAAGCCAGTTCTTCGGTTCCATCAACAGAACAATCATCCACGACAACTAACTCATAATCATCGAATGACTGATTCAATACAGACGTTACCGAACGCTCAATAACATGCTTACGATTCCAGGAAGGAATAATAACGGCAATTCGACTCATACCGGATGCATCAATCGTGTATGAATTTTTTGAGCGATATTACCGAGCCGTCTACAGAAATATCTTCAATAAGAAAGGTTTGCTTTCCTAAATTCACGGTATCCCTGATGCCGTAAATTTGGTTCCCCTCTTTTGAGGTAGTAAATTCCTGAAGCCCTTTTGTGTCTATCATAATCCGGGTATTAATGGGTGAATACAGTCCCGGTTTGAATCCGTTGGCACAGACAAAGGTATATTCGTCGGAACCGATTTCAAGCGAGGCTGTCCGAAACTCATAGGTACTCAGATTGACGATAAACTGGTCGCTGCAGACAGGGATACGGTCCTTACCATACATGAACGAAGGATTGACGGCAATAAACTGGCGGGTAATTTTAATCGATTCACCATCATAGTATTCAAAAAACACTTCTCGGTATGGAATATTATCGGTCATCACCATAACATCCGGATGCAATGCTTTCAGCGAATCGATTGTTTTCCGCTTGATGATAATCGGTTTTTCATCACCAAGATTTTCATCATTATCCGTATCCGGAATACAGACAACATCGCCCTCACTGCTGGTGCCGATTGCACAGGAAATTTCCTGATCGACATACTCATGGGTTACTGTCGATGTATCGATATTCCATTGTTTTATTATGGAAGTCGCTTTATCTTTTTCTATGGCGCCCGATTTCATCGCATGATAGATATGCTGTCCTATCTGCATATCGATCCATATAACCGAAAGATTGCCGAATTCGTGGGGAATGCCCTGAGGCTGTTCACGGACTTCTTTAAACGGATCATTGGCCGGCACCATATTCGGACAGAGTGAAACCCATTGGGGTTGAAAATGCCCATAGCCTCTCACTCGATGCGTCTGTAAAGCGATTTCATCGGGAATCCGCTGGCAAAGGCAGATAAGCAGAAAAAGAACTACTGCACAATATCTACATAAACCTCTCATTTTACCCTCCCGGGTTAATCTTTTCGCCATAGACAATGTACTTGCAAATTGCAGAAGAATGCCTGGACAGTGCAGTATATACTATAATCATCTTGTACCTTCTCTGCAATAATAATAAAATATTTATTGTTACTCTTTCAAAAGGAGATCCATGGACATAACGTTTCTCGGCGGTACTCAAACAGTAACCGGATCCCAGCATCTACTTTCAGTCAATGGGAAAAAAATACTTTTTGAATGCGGCCTTTATCAGGGACGGCGGCAGGAGAGCTATGAAAAGAATCTCAATTTTAGTTTCGATCCTGCTGAAATAGACGCTTGCGTACTCACCCATGCCCATATCGATCACAGCGGAAATATCCCTAACCTTGTTAAAAATGGTTTCAGGGGACCGATCTATGCGACACCGCCGACGGTGGATCTGTGCAAAATTATGCTGCGTGATTCGGGCCATATCCAAGAAAAAGATATCGAATGGCTCAATAAAATCCGCCTAAAGCAGAAGAAGCCCCCCATTGTTCCTCTCTATACCATGAGAGATGCTGAAGCTGCATCGGAACAATTTGTCGGGATCGACTATGATAAGTCTTTTACTGTGGCTCCTGGTATGGAGGTTCGTTTTCTCGAAGGCGGTCATATTCTGGGTTCGGCCAGTATTCATTGTTATATTAAAAACGGCAGCACCTCAATGCGTTTTGGGTATGCCGGAGATATTGGGAGGCCGGACAAACCAATCATCCATGACCCGAATCTGCCCCGTTCTCTGGACCTGCTTATCATGGAAAGCACCTACGGTAACCGCTTTCATGAATCACCGGAGGATACTCATGAGAAATTTGCCGGCATAATACGGTACACGGCCGCTGCAGGCGGGAAGCTAATTATACCAGCATTTGCCGTAGGAAGAACACAGGAACTGGTCCATACGCTCCACAAGCTGTACAATCAGAATCGCATTCCCGATATTCCAATTTATGTGGACAGTCCTCTGGCCAGCCATGCAACAGAGGTCTTCAGAAAACACCCCGAATGCTTTGACCGCGAAACAACACGAATTTTTACCCGCCATGGAGAAGATCCCTTCGAATTCCCGCGCCTGAAATACATCACTGAGGTTGAAGATTCAAAAAGATTGAATAACCTGGATTATCCTCATATTATCATTTCTGCATCGGGTATGGCCGAAGCCGGCAGGATATTACATCATTTGAGAAATAATATCGGAAACCACCGAAATGTCATTCTCTTTGTCGGCCATGCAGTAAGAGAAACTCTTGCCAGAAAAATTATCGACGGCCACAGAGAGGTCAAAATATTTGGAGAAAAACATGTTGTCAGAGCTCAGGTAAAAAATCTGGATACCTTCAGCGCCCATGCAGACCGAAGGGGCCTTCTTGATTATATCAAATACTGTCCGCCGTCAAAGCTGGAGAACATCTTCCTGGTTCATGGTGAACTGGAACAGGCACAACCGCTGAAAAATGCACTTCACAGCAAGGGATATAAAAATGTGCATATCCCGAAAGCCGGAGAAAAGATCTATTTATAGAGCGGCTGATAAAGCCCTGGAGGTGAAGGGTGGAGGATTAGCCCTCGAGTTACTGCTCAGAAGACTCCGATTGCTCTATATCCTCCTGCCAGAGAAGAATAGACCCGCAACTTCCGCACTGACGCAACCGGTCTCCCTTTTTCACTTCATTAATAAGCTGAGGTTCTAAAACCTTAAAGCAGACCGAACAGGTTCCTTTGCTGTCGATAAAACTGAGGGCTTTTCTGTTTTTCCGTTTATTTCTGATAAAATCATAGGTTCCCAGGGTGGGTTTTGAAATATTGGGAACTACGTTGTTACGCTCTTCCTCTACACCGGCGATCCGTGAATCGATTGAAGCAATCTTTTCTTTTAAATCGTTGATTTGTGGTTCGTTTTCGCTTTTAACTTTTTCGAGTTTTTCATCGGCCTCTTTTTTAAGCTCGGTCAATTGTTCCAATTCTTCAGATGCATTAATCTGACGGTCCTCTTCGGTCTGAATAGATGCTTTATGAGCTTCAATTTCTGCATGAACTGCATCATATTCCCGGTTGGTGGTAATGGCGTTGAGCCTTTCCTGACTTTTGTCAAGCGACTCCTTCGCCTCGGTAATTTTATGACTGGCATCCTTCTTGTCTTGCTCAACCTGTTCAAGCCGGGACGTAATTCTTTCAGCTTCCCGACTCGCATCGTTGATCTCGCCTTCCAGTTTTGTTACTGCTTCCGGGTGCTCAACTTTGGATAACTCAAGTTCATGGATTCGTAAATCAATCTCTTGCAGTTTAATAAGATTTTCTAATTCCGGTTTCATATTCGATAACTCCCACTCACTATACAGGTATCAAAAAGCGTATCCCCTTCGAAATGCTGTCAAATTATATATATTATTCACGATTATTGGAAACAAAAAAAGCACTTCATGATAACGAAGTGCTTTTGGGATTTTTTGGGCCGTAAACAGTATATATTTTTCTTGAGAATATTTCCAGAGGATACAAAGCTTTCAAGTTCTTTCTTTTCACAATTTTAATGGGCCCACTAGGACTCGAACCTAGGACAAACGGATTATGAGTCCGCTACTCTAACCAACTGAGTTATGGGCCCTTTATCTTTTTGCTGTGCTAAAATAAATCTTGGCAAAAAGGATATCAATTTATTACCTCTGAATTCTTTTGCATGCTTCAGTAAGTGATTCAGAAGTCACACATGCGGTTCCCAATTCGGCGACCGTTAGACCCGCAGCATGATTCGCCAGCCATGCAGCTTCAAGCGGTGTAGCGCCGGCTGCGGCTGCGGCGGCATAGATACTGATCACCGTATCGCCCGCTCCGGTTACATCAAAAACCTTGACCGCCATAGTAGGTAAATGGTTGAATTTCTTCCTATTACTCTCAAAAACAGCCATTCCTTCTTCTCCAAGAGTAACCAGGAGGCTTGCCAATTTAAGTTTATCCAACAGCTTCCATCCAAGGCTTTCAACCTCCTCAATACCACATGCTTTATAGGGTATTCCAAGGGCAGCATGGGCTTCACGGAGGTTTGGTGTGATAATATTAACTTGCTTATAAAGATCGAAATGACGCTCTTTGGGGTCGATTGCAATATGAATCCGTTGTTTTCTACACTGTTCGATCAGGCGCTTTGTTAATGGGCGGGAAATCACCCCTTTTCCATAATCGGAAATGACAACACCATCGACTTTAGGAAGAATCTTTTGGATTTTATCCCACAGCAGGCTGTATTCTTCTCTGGTAAGAGCTTCATCGACTTCCCGGTCGGCTCTTACGATCTGCTGATGACGGGCCATGATTCTGGTCTTGATCGTTGTGGGACGGCTTCGGGATACAGCAATTCCCTCGGTAGAGCAATTCAGCTGTTCAAGCATTTTTATCAATCGTTTCCCATTGGAATCATCACCACACAGAGCAACGATATAGGGAGTGACATCAACACTTTTAAGATTTTGCACGACATTTGCCGCGCCGCCCAGACAAAGTGATTCTCGTGTCACATTAACTACCGGTACCGGAGCTTCGGGAGAAATCCGTAAAACATCACCCCACAAATACTCATCGATGATAATATCGCCGACAACCAGAATCGATGCGTTTTTGAAGTTGCCGATTATTTTTTTTCGACGGGCAACAGGGACCCTGATTTTCTGCATTGTGTTATATCGCCTTTCCTCCAAAGATAATATAAAGCCAAAAGCTCCGGTACGGATTATAAAGCGGATACAGGATAAGCGAAATCGTCGGTATATTAAAATACCATTCGATAATGATGAGTAGTAAAAATATCATCGGGACTTTTCTCATATAGCGGTGATAGGTCGGCACTTTTGATGACGGCAGCAGTCCCAGAAGGATTTTCGAACCGTCTAGAGGAGGGACTGGCAGCAGATTAAAAAAAGATATTCCAAGGTTGATTTGTATCAGAAAACTGAAAAATATACCGACATCACCGGCAGACAGCCCGAAAAGCGACTGATTCATGAAAAACAGACGATACAAATATCCTGCAACACAGGCAAGGATAATATTCGATACCGGTCCTGCAGCACTGATAAAAATAGGATCGGTTTTGGAATCCTTTAAATTCTGATAATTTACCGGTACCGGTTTCGCCCAGCCGAAGGGTCCGAACAAGAGCATAATTGTCCCAAAAAAATCCAGATGGGCAATGGGATTGAAGGTAAGACGCCCCATATCACGGGCAGTTGTATCACCGCGCAACGAAGCAATCCACCCATGAGCATATTCATGAACCGTTAACGCCAGAAGAATGGCCGGAATACGGAGAAGCAGATGTTCTGTTGACATTATAATCCTTTATTTCCGGGTGTTGTTGAACGGTGTTTCGGGTTTATCATCCTCGACCTGAAGCAGGGGGTTAATATCAACCCCTGATTTCTGAAGCATTTCGGAGATAGTAACAAATTGATACCCCATTCCCCGGAGCTGATCGATAGTTTTACCTAAAATAGTATGTGTCTGCTGTTCCTTTTCTTTTCTTTCGGTCCCAAGGTGCATCAGAATGATTCCGCCGTTGATCCCCCATGGTTCACTTTGTGCCATTGATATAACCTTGTCATAAAACTCCTGCGGGGAACGGTACCCAGGAGTATCCTCATCCGGAATCCAGTCGTTGCTGTCCAGATTCTGATACCAGCTCCGTCCCTGGCGCCATCCAATATGAAGATACCCGTTGCGGAGAGCCCACCGGCAAATCTGCCGGTTTTTTTCTCCATATGGAGCGCGCCAGAAGGGCTTGAATTCTATCCCTACGCGCTTTCTCAGAATATTATTGGCCTTTGCAAGATCACGGGCAAGCATCTTTTCGCTGATATCCGGCAAGGTGGCATGCACCCGGTCCCGGGCCCAGGAAGTGAGGTGGGGATGGCTGTAGGTGTGATTACCCAACTCGTGTCCTTCTGCAACGATCCGACGGATAAGCGGCGTTTGTCGCATGATAAATCTTCCGGTAAGAAACATGGTCGCCCTAACATTACGGGAGTTGAGGGTGTCGAGAATCTCGTCGGCAGCATTGGCATAACTGCCCCCGTCAAAGGTCAGCGTAACCAGCTTTTGGGATACATCACCGTTCTTGAAATTGAAGGGAAGCCCCGATGCCGGCTTGTAATATTTTACATTTCTTGGCCTGCTCCTTCGGGTACTTTTTGTTTTCTCATCCTTTTCCTCAGTCTCAACCTTGAGTGAATGTATTTCTTTGAGCAGACTGCTTATTTCACGATTATTTGCCTTGATAATCTCGATTAAGTCCATCCGTTTTTCTTTTAAAAACCGATTTTCGGCAGACAGCTCCCAGTTCTTGCGCAAAGTAAAAATGCCGAATGCAATGCCGCCAAGGGCAAGACAGATACCGGCGAGAAGCGGCAACAACGATGATGCCCATATCCTCGAGCTTCGCCGGGAAGACGATACTGCAACAGCTTTTTTGTTTTCTGCTGAGGGCACCTTGTTTTGCTTATCCGGTGAAGGATCGCAGCTGTCGGAACAGTAAAACTGTCCCTTCTTAAATACGCCGCACTCCTTGCAGATCCAGGAACCGCAGACAACACATCTGCCCCGGGCAACTACTTTCGGATGGTTTTTACAGCGGTGACGCTTTCGTTTTTTTGTGGGTGACATTATGTATAAAATATTATACGTTACCTTGATACCGGCAAAACATCTCCTCCGGCTCAATCAAACTCTCTCGACATGTTTTACAGCAAAAAGTATTAAATTAAAAAGAATATTGCATGGCCTATAAATCAATGTATTAATTTTTATTATTACTTAACTCATCTATTATGATATACTTTCCATTATGCTCGCTATAGAATTCTCTGGTGTAACCAAAATATATCGCAAAGGACTGAGGGCAAAAAAGGTCCCTGCGGTTGTCGACTTGTCCTTTTCTGTCGAAGAAAACCGGATTGTGGGTTTTGTGGGTCCAAACGGCGCCGGCAAAACAACTTCCCTGAAAATGCTGACCGGTCTTGTTACCCCCACAGCAGGTACCATAACAATCAGAGGAGTACCGTCACACAAGCCGAAAGCACGAGCGGGCATTTCCTTTGTTTCGGAGCAGCCCTATTTTTATGGACATCTATCGGTTAGAGAATCTCTGGAATATCTTTATAAGCTCAATCGTCTTTCTCCATCCGAAATGCACAAAGAAACCGACAAAGCATTGGCAACCGTTAACCTCCACAAATCGGTAGACAAAAAAGTTAAAGAATTGTCCAAGGGAATGCAGCAACGACTCAATATTGCCCAGGCCCTTTTAGGAGACCCGTCCCTTTTTATCATGGATGAACCTATGAGCGGCATGGATCCTCCCGGAAGGGCACTGTTTCGAAAAATTTTCAAGCAGCTTGCCCGGGAAGGTAAAACTATTTTTTTCAGCACCCATATTCTTCAGGACATTGAGCAGTTGTGTGACAATGTAGTGGTACTCACCCAGGGAAGGCTTAAATATGAAGGACCCATTTCAGAGCTACTCACAAAGGGATTTCTGGGAACCAGGATAACCACAAAAACCCTTCCCGATGCTGTATCGAAAAGCCTTGCCGATAAGGGTTATTCGATCAGTAAGGGGAATGGTTCAACAAATACTATCTTTGTGCCGAAAGAAAAAAATGCCGAAGAATGTCAGAAGGTCCTTGCCGTGAATGAAATTTTTCCAATACAAATAGAAAACCAGCGAATGTCACTGGAAAAAGTTCTCTATGAGCAGGAAGAATAGCAGCGGTTTATTATGAATGCAATTTTTCAAATAGCAATCAATACCTTTAAAGAAACGATCCGTAATAAGGTTCTCTACAATATCCTCTTTTTTGCGATAGGATTAATTTTTCTTTCGATTTCCTTCGGGGAATGGTCTGTCTTTGCCCGGGTCCAGGTGATGCAGGATTTCGGCCTTGCCACGATGTCGATTGCCGGGTTGCTCCTTGCCGTCTTTATCGGCGTCGGGCTTCTGGCAAAGGAAATAGCTGACAAGACACTCTATTCAACTCTGGTAAAACCGATATTCCGGTATACCTTCGTATCAGGAAAATTTTTTGGACTCCTCGTAACCCTGGCGGTAAATTTTGCAATTTTAACCCTGATTTTCTGGGTGATTATTATTTATCTGGGCGGACAAGCAACCATGCCGCTTTTTTCGGCAGTCCTTCTAATCTGGATTGAAACGGCACTAATCGTCTCGGTCTCGATTTTCTTTTCCACCATTACCACCCCCATGCTGGCGGCTATTTTTACCCTGGCTTTCTATGTTATCGGTCATATGAATGACTTTATGGAACTCACACTGACCGCACAGACAAGTATTAATCCGGTTATAGAAAATTTGCTGAAAATTATTTATTATCTTCTTCCTAATCTGGAACATTTCAATATCAGAGAACAGGTTGTCTACTCTGTAGGCGTTGCCCCTAATTACATCCTGTTTTCTTTTATTTATGGTGTGCTCTATATTTTTCTCTTTCTTATTCTTTCATGTCTCATTTTCACGACAAAGGATCTCTGATGAAAGAGAAAGGTTTTTTGTATGCATCTCTTTTTGCTCTCGTTATTCTGGTCGGCTCCATCATCGCTGTTCAGAATAAACTAACCAATTCAAAAGATGCATCCTGGTATAAAGAGAGCATGGCATATCTTCCTCAATCCCACAAAATTAAGCCTTATCTTCTAGGTTTCCATACAACATTCGCTAACCATTTATGGATCAAGACCATGCTCTATTTCGGTAAACACTATGATACCGACCGGAAATACCCATGGCTTGTTTCTATGGTGGATATTGTGACCAGGCTCAACCCCCGGTTTTTCCCGGCCTATGAATTTGCCGGTCTCATGCTGGCGGACCATAGTAAGAATCCCGAGGCGGCACGCATTATTTTAAAACGGGGAATATCAGTATTCGGGACCAGGCGGTGGAAACTACCTTTTTATTTAGGATGGCTCCACTTTCAACACTATAACGACAAAGAAACCGCCGCCATTTACCTGAAGTTAGCGTCAAAAAATGAAAAGGCGCCGGCCTATGTTCATGGGCTTGCAGCATCATTTATGTACCATGCCGGAAAAAAAGAACAGGCCCTTTTGTTTCTCAAATCTCTCTACTCATCGACCGAAAATCCCCGAATCAAAGAACATATCAAACGCAAACTCGAGCTTAATTTCTTCGGTTCTTTTTCTGAACACGTCAAAGAATAAAGCCGTGAAATCATTGACAAGCCTTGTCCGTTATGGTACTATCCACATTGATTCCTGTTCTGCCGAAAATTAGGACTAATTTATGCAATGGGAACATAAATTCATAATTGCGGAAAGACACGGCAAGGGCATTTTTGGTTTTGTCCTCCCTAAAGAAATCTCCTGGAAAGTCCATTATGTGAACGGCAAACAGCAAAAGAACTGGCAGGATATAACGCTCTATAACTATCTTGCCAAATCAGGGGACAATGGCTGGGAAGTTGTTTCCATGGTATCGCATGTATGTATCCGTTCGGGCACACTTCCGGTAGAGCATCTTTATATTATCATGAAACGGGAAGTTAAAAATGCAAAAATCACCTGAAAAACGGCAACCCCCTTTCCGTTTATAGTTTAATTTGTCTTTTTAGTTTAATTTTATTTAAAATGCCTTGACTTTAAAATTTTATTAGTGTATTATATTAGCAGTTCTATCCACCTAAGAGGGTTATAAGCCCGGGAAAGGAGTGGCTTTTTAGAAAAGTTCAGTAAGTTTTAACCCTTAAATAACATTAGAGGGACAGAACAGCGTATTTATTTAACTCTTTTAGAGGGAAGAAGTAA